>DODH01000031.1:0-3847 GCA_003545625.1 Nitrospina sp. | reverse complement strand
ATTTTACTATCTTATACCGATGCTTTTAGGACTGAAAATAATAAAAACCAGTCAGTGAGCAATCAGACAAAAAGTTTAGAGCCTGGTTTGCCCCACTGACCCTTTTCAAAAAGAAATTTCTTACTTTTATCAATAAGGATCTGCCCGTCCGGAGCCAAAGCAATTTTTAAACGTTCCAAAGGCCTTGGTGCCGGTCCTTCAAAATGCATTCCCTCTTTGGTGAAACCGCTGCCATGACAAGGACATTTATACTTATTTTCAGTATTAAGCCACCTAGGTGTACAACCTAAATGAGTGCAAAGACCAAAAATGACATAGATCCCTTCTTCATCACGAACAATCCAAACTCGCTGATCCTTAATATACTTGGTACTAACCGCACCAACAGTATAGTCTCCTGGATAACCAGCCTTGAATATCGGGGAAGGTTCAAAGAGAACACGAGGGAATAGTAACCGCGCAAAATATAAGGCCGATAACCCCAGGGAAGCCATAAATCCGGCCCAACCCGCCAGCGAGAAAAATTCCCGGCGTGACCAGATTGTTTCCAGCGCCTCATCTTTCGCCTTTTTTGCCTTTGCATCCTTGGATGCCGGCTTTTCTGTCGAATTTGCCTCAGCCATAAAACTCAATACCACCTAATTTTATGTGGATTCCGTACCTTTTGAGACCTCGTTGACAGGCCGGAATAGAGTGTCAAAGTGTTGGTTTTTAACATAATTGAAATATCGAGTCAAGGCAAGAAGTAATTGGCCTGAAACCACCTTTTTTATGGGGACTTCAAGGCTCGCAAACAATTTCGTGCCGCCTCGCACAAGCCCTTTATTCTAGCCCCCTCAGGACTGATGGAGTTGGCCAGATTACCAACCGTGACGCCCTTTTTAATCATCAACAAAAGCATTGAAATCCAATCCGAGGACTGGTCTGAAATGATCTGCGCTCCCACAATTAAACGCGACCTTTTATCTGCGACGATCTTATATTTTTCCATGGTCTGGGAAAAAGTTGAGTTTCCACCGACATTGGAGTCCCTCTCGAATAGTCCCTCGACAGGATGAAACCCCTGGTGGCCAGCCGTTTTCATGTTACATCCCACATAAGCCACTTCAGGGGAAAGACGGGCAATTTGTGGAACCCATTCCCGGTTCACTTTTCTTTTTTTCCCCAAGGCATTTTCTGCGGCAACTCTACCTTCTTCCTGGGAAAGCGTATAAGAGGTTAATTCACCAGCAATGCTACCTACAGCATACACCCCGGGCAGGCTGGTCATCATGCCCTCATCAACAAAGATTTTTTGATGTTCACCCAAACGAATTCCAAGCTTTTCGATTTCGGCAATTTCCTCAACACCCGATCTATCCCCAGCAATGATTATTTGGTGAACTGAAAACTTGATACCTGTCTCCAAGGTGATTCCAAGTTCAGCCCCATTCTTATAAAATGAAACCAACTTCTTTCCCGCAAGGATTTTAATTTTCTTTGCTTTTAACTGACGCTCGATTTCAACATTAAAGTCATCATCCATTTCTGGAAACAATTCTTTTTCTTCGTAACAAAGAAAGACTTTACACCCTCTTTTCCGCAACCCTAATGCTGTCTCACTGGCAAAGGAACCACCACCCATGATAAGAACATTTTCAGGAAGTGCTGAAAGCTCAGAAACTTCCTCAATGGATATTACAACTCCATCCTCATGCGGCAAAGTGGATGGGAACCTTGTATTCGAACCATAAGCCAGAATCACCGATTTACCCTTTAATAGCAAATTCTCTCCATCTTTCTTTTGAACACTGATCTCTGCCGGGTTCGCCAGTCTCCCCTCTCCCTCTATGACTGACACGCCCACAGCATCGAGTTTTTCTCTCATGGATCGACAGTATTCCTCCGTCTCTGAGCTCAAAACCGCCCTGTATTCATCCCAACTTGCCGAAGGTAAAATGGGAACTCTGCTATCCATAAAAAGCGTATTTCTTCTATGAAAACCCACTTGGCCTATCTTTCCTTTTTCAATCAGGCAGACCCGGGCGCCAAGTTCCGCCGCCCTGAGAGCGGCAGAAACCCCAGCCAGGCCTCCACCCAATACCAACACATCAAATTTTTCCATGTACTCAGACCGGCTAAAATGTGGGGAAAGTATTAAGGTGGCCGCTATTTATTCGGTAACTTTCTATGTGGCAACTCGCAGCCCCTTACTTCATAAGGGCCGCTCATGGCCGAAAACAATTTTTAGAGGTGCCCTTAAATTTTCCACCCACAATGGTTCAAAATAATGAGTTTACACTACCCGGATTTGATTATAACAAGTTAAACACCGCAACAGCAGCAATGAAGACCAAACCCACAGAGGCAACCACAGCATGCAATGTCACATTAAGCCTTCTACTGAAAGGAACGGCAAGAAGGAGATATCCAAAAACGATATTAGCAAAAATAGACGTTCGGGCAATCTGATGGAGATGGAACAAAAACATGGCATAACTTATGATCACTGCTCCAAAAAGCAGGCGATGAATCCGGTAGCCCTTTTCACGCTGATCGCGGGGAAGAATACTGACTCCCACAGCAATATTGGCAATGGTTAAAAGTACTGCAAAAAATATAGCAAGGAAACCAGGCGAGGAGAATAAATCTTCTAAGGTGGTGGGAGACATTTAATATGAGGAATTACAAAAAAACAGGACATATCACCGAACTTTACAAATCCATCACAACCTGATTACGTCCGTTATTTTTAGCCCGATACATGGCCTTGTCGGCTCTTTCAAATAAACTCATTTCCGTATCATCTTTGGTGATAATCGCGCCACCTATACTGATCGTGACTTGAAGTTTTTTATCACCATCAACAAAATAATCTTTTTCAATCTGTCGGCAGATTTTTTCTGCTAGTTTGGTTGCGGTTTTCGCATTTATCCGACTCAAAATAACAACAAATTCTTCTCCTCCGTAGCGGAAAATCTGGTCGGAGACACGAATGGTATCACGCACCGTTCCCGCAACCGATTTCAAAACCTTGTCTCCCAATTTATGGCCAAAATCATCATTAAATTTTTTAAAATGATCGATATCCAGCACCAAAAGCGCCCATTCCTCATTGTAACGTTTGAATTCATGGGTTAACTGAACCATCTTCAAATTATAGGCGGACCGGTTGAGCACATTGGTCAATGGGTCTACCAGAGCCTGGGCCTGGCTCTGCTTCAGCTTCTCAGCCAGGAGAGTGGAATTCTTTTTATGTTTTGCCAATTCATCGTTCAAAGTGTGGGAATGCTCCCGGACTTTCTGCATCTCCCCAAGAAAAACATCCTTTAACTTCAAAATATCCTGAATATTTTCGGCACTTTCATTATTTTTCGCACAGGTGCCGATATTTGTCTCAAATCCACTGGAGTTGGATAACATGGACGTAATGGTTTCAGCTACTTCAAGAACCATTATTTTTACAATACCTTTTTCCTCTTCCAGAAATTGATATTCGGTTGTCTGCCGGTCAAAAAATTCCTCAATCTCTTTAGCCAGCCCGGTAGCAGGGCTGATTCGGACTCCCTTTCTCACCACACCTTCCAGGTCTTTAAGTTTTTTTGACAATTTATCCTTAGCAGGAAGAGACTTAGTGAGACCTTGGATGCAGGAAACCAGCAAATTGGCTATAAGCTCAGAAAACTCGTGCGGTGGGGCATCAAATTTTTTCGAACCGCGTTTGTTATTCACGATAAATGCTTAATTAAGGTAGATTGAGAGCCACATATTTAAAATTGGTGCCGATGGGGAGAGTCGAACTCCCACGGATTGCTCCATACGCCCCTCAAGCGCACGTGTCTACCAGTTCCACCACATCGGCACCCTG
>DODH01000290.1:12242-12431 GCA_003545625.1 Nitrospina sp. | reverse complement strand
CTTCGCCTTGCGCTGGCACAGGTCAATAGTCTGGTGGGTGGATTCAAGGCTAATGCCGAGAGCGTGAAGTCGATCTGCACCCAGGCGCGTAAAATGGGTGCAGATATCGTGCTGTTCCCGGAGTTGATGCTCACCGGCTACCCGCCGGAAGATTTATTGTTTAAAAAAAGTTTTATCGAAGATTGCAGG
>DODH01000290.1:11709-11877 GCA_003545625.1 Nitrospina sp. | reverse complement strand
AGGGATTGACAGCCGTTATTGGGTTCGCCGAGCAAAAAGGCAAACATCTTTATAACTCCGCCGCCCTGATGTGCGACGGAAAACATGTCGCCACGTGCCGGAAAATGCTTCTGCCTAATTATGGAGTGTTCGACGAGAAACGCTATTTCACAGAGGGCGACGAACCCG
>DODH01000290.1:11173-11383 GCA_003545625.1 Nitrospina sp. | reverse complement strand
GCGCTTTTCCCTGAAGGGGGCGCAAATAGGACTGACCATCTGCGAAGACATCTGGGAAGAATCCGGCCCAGGGAAAACCCTGTGCCAAAAAGGCGGTGTCGATCTTTTGCTGAACATCTCTTCCTCCCCTTACCATAAAGGCAAGGGCAAGGCACGCCGGCAAATGATTATCAAACGGGCAAAATATTATAAATGCCCGATCGCCTATGT
>DODH01000290.1:0-10835 GCA_003545625.1 Nitrospina sp. | reverse complement strand
GGGACAGGACGAACTGGTGTTCGACGGCCAAAGCCTCATCGTTGACGCTAAAGGAATAATCATCGCCCAGGGAAACTCGTTTGAAGAAGAAATAATTTTTGCCAATATTACTCTGCCCGCAAAAGTAAACAAGCCGAAGGCTTCTGGGATCAAAAGTTATAAAGCGCCTGCATCGTTGTCCAAGGCCAGAGTTACAGAGCTTCCTCAATTGCCCCCATGCGCATACATGGAAAAATCGGAGGAGGAGGAAATTTATTCAGCCCTGGTGCTGGGCACGCGCGACTATATTAAAAAAAACGGATTCTCCAAAGTGGTTCTAGGTTTGAGTGGGGGAATCGATTCATCCCTGACTGCGGTGATAGCGGTCGACGCTTTGGGCCCCGACAAAGTGGTCGGGGTATTGATGCCGTCCCCCCATTCCTCAAAAGGCAGTGTCGACGACGCGTTGGCACTGGCGAAAAACTTGAACATAAAAACCTTCACCTTCCACATCGTGTCGGCCATGAAGGCTTACGAGTACATTCTGAAAGGAACATTCTATGGCACCGATCCCGGTCTGGCGGAAGAGAACCTGCAGGCCCGCATTCGCGGCAACCTGTTGATGGCGCTTTCCAACAAATTCGGCTGGATGGTGTTGACCACCGGCAACAAAAGTGAAATCAGTATGGGTTATTGCACACTCTATGGCGATATGGCCGGCGGATTCGCCGTGATCAAAGACGTGCCCAAAATGCTGGTTTACAAGCTCTCGCATTGGTTGAATCGGGAACGGGAAATCATTCCACAAAATGTTCTCACCAAAGAACCTTCGGCAGAACTACGCCCCGACCAGAGAGATACCGATTCTCTACCGCCCTATGATTTACTCGACCCGGTTTTGTTGCGCTATATCGAAGAGGATTTATCAGTAGAAGAAATTAAAGTTCCCGGTCTGCCCAAATCCGAAATCCGGCGCATCGCCCGACTGGTAGACCTTAATGAATACAAACGCCGCCAAGGCCCCCCTGGCGTGAAGATCACCCCCAAAGCCTTCGGCAAAGATAGGCGCCTCCCCATCACCCGCTACTAGGTGCCAGCGTGACGCTGGCGTCCATCGTCTGGGGGTGGTAGAATAGGTTTTCAATTCAAAACTAATCTCTGTTTTTTTTTGAGGGGAAAATAATCATGAAAAAGATTGGTGTGGTGCTTTCGGGATGCGGGGTGTATGACGGCGCCGAGATCCACGAGTCGGTCATCACTCTATTGGCGATCGACCGGGCCGGTGCCCAGGCGGTGTGCATGGCTCCCAACGTCGATCAGATGCATGTGGTCAACCATCTCACTGGCGAAGAATCGGCGGGAGAAAAACGTAATGTATTAGTCGAAGCGGCGCGGATCGCCCGTGGCGAGATCAAGGATATCAGCACGGTCAAGGCCGATGATATTGATGCGCTGGTGTTCCCCGGTGGATTCGGTGCGGCGAAGAACCTCTCAAGTTTTGCCGTCAAAGGCGAAAACTGCGACGTCCACCCGGAAGTGGTCAGGCTGGTGAAAGAGTTTGCCGCCAAACAGAAACCGCAAGCGGTGTTATGCATTGCCCCTGCGATGATGGCAAAAATCTATGAAGACGCGCCCAAAAAACCCGTGTTGACTATTGGTAACGACAAGGAAACCAGCGGCAAGATCGAAATTATGGGGAGCCGGCATCAGGACTGCGCCGCCAATGATTTTGTGCTCGATGCGGAGAATAAAATCGTCTCCACTCCGGCCTATATGCTGGGCCAGAACATCTCGGAAGTGGCCGAAGGCATTGAAAAAACCATCAATGAGTTGATTAAGTTAATTCCCTAACCCTCTAGCGAGCCCACTCCCGTGGGAGGGAAATGGGCAATGGTCCATAATGTCGTCTATACCGCCTGCTCGCCAAATATCTGCCCCCACGGCTAGTGATTTGCGCTGCGAACACCATTATTGGCCGTAAGTCGTTATTGCAATTGTACCCCTCCGGGGCAGGCGTGGTATCCCCAACCATTAACTTCATGCCCTGAAATGGTAAAGGCTTAGGAAGAATATCACGGCCACCGGCCAGTTATATCCATATAATTAAAGGATTTTCGCTTTTTTTCCGTAAAGATATACTGGACTCTTATATATAATGGTACTGAAACGGAATTCTTGTTGCGCAGGGAGGCTATGAGCGAATCCAAAAAAACTTTATTGGTGACTGGCGGCGCGGGTTTTATTGGTAGTAATTTCATCAATTATATTAATCAGCACTACCCGGACACCAAAATCCTTTTGCTGGATGCGTTGACCTATGCCGGCAACCTGGACAATATTTCTCCCAGCCTGAAATCCAACGGTCATTTCCAATTTTATCACGGCAATATCACCCATTCGGACATTGTCAATAATCTGGTTGCACAAGCGGATATTGTTTTACATTTTGCGGCGGAGTCGCACGTGACCCGCTCGATTTATGACAATTCAATTTTCTTTGAGACGGATGTCATTGGCACGCAGGTGGTGGCCAACGCGATTGTGAATAATCCGGTCGAGTTGTTTGTGCATATTTCTTCCTCGGAAGTGTACGGAACGGCACTCTCCGATCCGATGGACGAGGAGCATCCGCTGAACCCGATGAGCCCTTACGCGGCGGCCAAGGCCGGAGCCGACCGGCTGATCTATTCCTACATTCACACTTACGACTTGCCGGCGGTCATTATTCGTCCGTTCAATAATTACGGGCCGTTCCAGCATCTGGAAAAGGCCATCCCCAACTTTATTGTCAGCGCCTTGCAGGACCAGCCACTGACCATTCACGGTGACGGACAAAGTTCTCGCGATTGGATGTATGTGGAAGATACCTGTGAAGCGCTGGATAAGGTTCTGCATGCGGAGCGTGACCGGGTGATAGGGCAGACGATCAACCTGGGAACGGGAACCGACACCTCTGTGGTGGAGATCGCCCGGAAAATTCTCAAGGCGTTGAACAAACCCGAAAGTTTATTGCAGTTCATTGAAGACCGTCCCGGTCAGGTGACCCGGCATATTTCTTCCACCCAAAAAGCTCATGCATGCCTGGAGTGGAAATCGAAAATAGATTTGGATGGAGGTCTCGACCGAACCATTGAGTTTTACCGTAACAATCGCCAGTGGTGGGAACGGGGGATGAAAAAACTCTGGCTTCCGAGAACTAAAGGATAAAGGTTATGCGCGTTACCATTCTGCAACCGTCTTATTTGCCGTGGTTGGGATTTTTCGAGCAAATGACCCGTTCTGACAAATTCGTTCTTTTGGATGATGTGCAATACACCCGTCGGGACTGGAGAAACCGTAACAAGGTTCGTGTGAAGGAAGGCTGGGTTTGGTTGACGGTGCCGGTTCAGCAAAAAAGCCGTTTTTCTCAAAGCCTGCTTGAGACTCGCATCGACAATTCTGTGTCCTGGCGGAGAAAACATTTAGAAACCCTGCGTCAGCATTATTGCAAGGCGCCTTTTTTTGAGAAATATTTTCCCCGGTGCCAGCAAATTTACGAAAAAGATTGGGAATTTTTATTCGATCTTTGTCTGGAAACGATTCAATTTCTCAAGGAGGAAATGGGTATTGAAACTCCCCTCCTGCGTTCATCGGAAATGAAACTTTCCGGAGAAAAAACCGAGAGGCTTGTTTCAATTTGCCGGGAACTGGGAGCGACCCATTATTTGAGTGGTGAATCGGGAAGCGATTATATTTCGCAAGAGGATTTTTCCAATCCAGGCATTGAGCTTGAGTATCAAAACTACGAACATCCGGTTTACCCGCAAAGGTATCCCGGTTTTGTCCCTCACTTGTCCACTATTGATTTATTGTTCAATTGTGGTGAGCAAAGCTTGAGTATTCTGAAACAAGATAAAACGGAACCGATCCGTTGTTCATAGGAATTCTATTATGATGGATTTCAAAGTTCTACAGAAAATCCTGCCGCGTATATATTCGTTTCTTCCGTTCTATCTGGCGCCGAGATTTGCCCTGCCACCGGTTCAGGCTTTTTTCGAGGTGACCTATCGTTGCAACCTGCGTTGCGACATGTGCCATTATCTGGAAATCATTGAAGAAACAGAATCGCAGAAAACTTATAAAAATGAGATGTCGAGCGAGGAAGTTAAAAAAGCGATTTCCCGTCTGCCGCGGTTTTCGCTGATTACTTTCACGGGTGGTGAGGCATTCATGAAAACTGATTTCATGGAGATCCTTGAGTTTGCGACAAGGAAACATAAAGTCCATATCATCACAAACGGAACGACCTTGAGCGATAAGGTTGTGGAAGATCTCATGCGGTTGCGGTTGAAGTCTGTCTGGGGTTCCGGCTTATTTTATATGGGGGTTTCGATTGAGGGAGGAGAAGCCTTGCATGATGGCATCACCACGGTTCCCGGTTCTTTTAAAAAGACCACCGAAGGATTGGAAAGGCTGATTGCTAGGCGCAAAGAATTAAAATCCCGGTTTCCGCTCATTCACCTGACCTGCGTTATCAAACGGGAGAATGTGAGAGACTTGGTTCCGCTGTATGAATATGCCAACAAGTTGGGTGTCGATGTTTCCAATTTTGTTTTGAACAGTCCGGCTACTTACTGGCATGGTAAAGACTATGATCAGGATGATCATTTGCAACGGCCCACAGCTCCGGTCGAGGAAATCGCGCCAGAAATTTTGCAGGAACAGTTGGAACTTTTGCAGGAAAAAAGCAAAGGGTACAGGACCCGGCTGAGGTTTTCGCCGAACTATATTACGGTGGATGAAATTGTCCGCTACTACAGCAATAAAAGTTCGTACCAGGATTATAGGTGCTACATCCCCTGGACGAAGGTAGCTATTTCGGCCTATGGCGATGTTTTCAGTTGCCCGCATTACCGGGTTGGTAATGTAAATAGTGGCAGTGACTCTTCAGCCTGGCAGACGGAGCGCATTCAAGGTTTCCGCGAAAAACTTAAAGCGGAAGGAATTTTTCCAGGGTGTCTGGGTTGCTGTCAATCGGAGTACATCGGCCCCAGTCCTCTCATGACGCCGGTAGTTAGCAAAAATCCGGCAAGAAAGGTTAAATTTTTGAAAGCCAGAGAAAGTACTTGCTCGGTGCCAACTTTTAACCGGGAGGGGCCCGGCGCCTAGTGGAAGGAATCGAATCGCCTTTGTTTTCGGCGGTACTCTCTAACGAGAGAGGCAGATAGCAATAACTCTTGAAGCCGAGATGGCTTTTGGTTTGCCAGCAAAGGCGATTGCTCGCTGGCCCCACGCCTAGTGGAAAGAGATGGATAAAAAACCTGAAATTTCTATTGTCGTTCCTGTTTATAACGAGGAGCCCTTGGTCGAGGAGCTGTATTCGCGTCTGAAATCTGTTTGCGATGGGTTGGGCCGTTCTTACGAAATTTTGATTGTGGATGATGGCAGTGATGACGGATCGTTTGAAAAACTCAAACGCATCAAGGAGGCCGACAAGGCATTGCGTCTGGTACGGTTGACCCGGAACTTCGGCCAGCAGTCTGCTGTGCTGGCCGGTTTTAGAATAAGCCGGGGGGATATTGTGGTTCAACTGGATTCGGATTTGCAGAATCCGCCAGAAGAAATTCCCAAACTGCTTGTTGCGTTGACGGATGATATTGACCTGGTTACGACTGTGCACAAAAAACGGCAGGATGGGCTGTTAAGAGTCATGGGGTCGAGGCTCCTGCATAGAATTGGTCAAATACTTTTTGAAAAATCCGTCAAGCTAAATTTAAGTTCGTTTCGTGCCATGCGCCGGAGCGTGATAGATAAAATTGAAACCTGCCGGGATCGGTCCCGATACATGGCAGTGCTGATGAGCTGGATGGGACTACCTAGCGTGGAGATCGAAGTGGAACATCATGCCCGGAAAAAGGGTGCAACGAAATACAGTTTTCTGACCTTGTTCAAACTATCATGGGACCTGGTAACAGGGTATTCCAACTTTCCGTTAAGGCTGGTGACTTATATGGGATTGTTTGGTTCTTTCATGGGATTTCTCATGATGGCCTTTCTCTTGTACCAACGTATTGCAAATGGGATTTTGATCGAAGGTTTTATTGTTCTCTCGGCGGTGTTTGCGTTTTTTGTCGGAGTCCAGCTTTTATCCATTGGGTTTCTGGGAGAATATCTCGGGAGGGTCCACTCCCAGGTTCAGGGTCGCCCAGACTATATTGTTGAAAAGGTGATGGAATGATGCAGGTTAAACCTCTTACTTCATTGATTATCGAACCGACCAATACCTGCAACCTGCGTTGCACGTTTTGTTTTGTGACAGAAGGCATGACGCGGAAAGAAGGTTTCATGGATTTTGGTTTGTTCAGAAAAGTTATTGACGACAGCCCCGGGCTTGAACATCTTTGCATGCACAATTGGGGAGAACCACTCCTGCACAAGGAGATTTTCAGGATGTTTGATTATGCCCATGAAGCGGGAATCAAATATATCGTGATGAATACCAACGGGACCCTGTTGACAAACAAAATGATTGGCCGGATCATCGATAGTCCTCTTAATATCATCCGTTTTTCTATTGATGGTTCTGCGGAAACGTTTAAGCGGATACGGGGTGTGGAGCTTGAAAAAATAGAAAAAAATATTATCCGGCTTAAAAATGAAAAAGAAAAACGTCGACCCGATTTGAGCATAGGAGTGGTATTTACCGTAGAAGAAGAAACCCAGGAAGATGTTGATCCTTTTATCGGCCATTGGGAAACCATTGTTGATCATGTTCGAACACAACCCAAACTGATTCAAAGTCCGAGAGAGGAACCCTGCCCGGAACCTTTTGGCAAAGATTATGGGAAGTTGGTGGTGTTATGGGATGGCACAGTGCTTCCATGCTGTGTGGATTACAATGCTTCCTTAAAACTGGGAAACGCTCTCCAGGATAGTGTGCAAGACTTGTGGCGGGGTAGGGAAATTGAACGGTTACGCGCCCAGCATGAAAAAGGGGAATACCCCGATGTCTGCATCAATTGTAACGAATGCAAGACATCGAAAACGAAAAAACGCTTTTTTTTTGAAGAGCTCGTGTCCTGATGGAATCGGCGATGGCAGACCCCATCACTAAAGAAAAAGTATTGGAAGAAAACCGCAGGGTGCATGCCCTGGAAAACCGGCTATATCTTTCCCGTCACCCTGAACAAACAAATTTTTTCCAGAACTCTATTCTGGAAAGAACGGTCAACGAGGTTTGTGTCAACCTGAATCCCGGCTCTGAAATTCTGGATCTGGGTTGCGGAACCGGTTACCTTTCTTTGGGTTTTTTATCCAGGGGATATCGCGTGACCGGCTTGGATTTGTCGCGGGAGATGATCCAGGCGTTTGAAGACTCCATCCCCGCAACACTGAAACCGCAGGCTCATCTGGTGGTGGGAGATGCTGAGGAATTCCTGGCGCAAAATCAAGATGAGTTTGATGTGATCGTCTTGTCAGCAATCCTGCATCATCTCTTCGATTATGAATCGGTGCTTCGAAAAATTTGCGCAAGGCTTTCTTCCGGGAAGAGACTGCTTGTGTTTTTCGAGCCGCTCAAGCAGGAAGTTCAATCGCCGATAAGGTTTGCCCTGCACCGTATACTTTCCTGGCTGGATGAAAAATTATACCGGTTTGAGATGAAGGTGCGAAAAATTCCTGTGCTGGATGATGAGTACCACCATTCGGATTACCAACGACAGTTTGGGGGGATTGACCCGGTCCGGGTCCGCGAAATTCTGCAGGGTGAAGGTTTAGAGGTTTTGAAGATCGAGAAATATTGTGCCCGGCGTTATGGGCTTCATGCCTGGTTGGCAAACCGGGTATTGAAAACGCAAAACACCTTTAATTTGCTCGCGACCCGGCCTTAATTTTCCGGGTTCTTTTTTTGATTGAGTGAGCTGGCGGGGATTCCCAGGTTTTTGGCCAGGGCTTGTGCTATCTCGTTTCCATCCGTATCATCAATTTCCACAAACGACACTCCGATATCATAATAGGATTTAAACTTTTCTACCCGTGCAACCTGGGCTTTTACAATAATGGGCTTGCTGATGCTCTTGTCTGCAATTTGTATCTGTATTTGTGTGCCGATTTCAATGGCAACAGGGCTTTCGAAAAGCAGACCGGAGTTACTGAAATTTTTTCCCTGGACATTGAGTTGTTCGGATTCCTGGTCGACTTTGATGACCTGCACTTCTTCCGCAAAATCTATCCTGATATAATGCCGCTTGTCCAGGTCATGCAGGCAAATCCTGTTCCTGCCGTTTTCCTTCGCTTGATAAAGCGCGATGTCGGCCGCGTGAATCAGGGACTTGATATTCTGCGCGTCCAGAGGATAAGCAGCGACCCCACCGCTTAAAGTGACTCCAAATGAGTTCCCTTCAAACTCCAGTTCTGCTTCTTCAACTTTTTGCCGAATTCGTTCAGCAATAACCAGCGCGCTAACCTTCTTGGTTTCTGGAAGGATAAGGACCAGTTCTTCCCCACCATATCTGCAGGCAATGTCTTCAGTTCTTTTTTCTACTATCATGATTTCGGCCACTCGTTTCAGGGTTAAGTCCCCTGCCTGGTGACCCTGGGTATCATTTAATTTTTTAAAATTATCAGGATCAAAAAAAATGAGGGTGAAGTTTCCATCATTTCTTATGGCTCGGTTGATTTCTCCATCCAAGGCTTCATCGAAGAACCGCCGATTAAAAAGTCCGGTTAATCCGTCAGTGCGGGAAATCTTCCTGGTTTCCTCCAGTGCCTGCAATTCAATCATAGTTGGAGTTCGCAGGTGTTTAGAGACATCGCTGAAATAGTCGCACATCGCGGTTATCAACTTGACGGGTCTGTCGAGTTTTACTTCCAGCAGATTTTGATGTTTGAGGATATTATCCCAGTTCGCTTTGGCGTCCTGGGTGCTGAATTCAAGGTGGGTCAATAAATTAAGTAAAATAGGTTAAGTTTCCTCACCCTCATTCTCGACGAGGTCCTGAATGGTTTCCCGGAAGTCAGAATTCTCTGTGGCACAGGAATCCAGGGAATCTATGATAATTTGCCTTAAATCATTCATAATGGCCCTGCGGGATTAAATTTACATTTGACTTATCTCCGCAATATACGGGGACAAGGCAGGAAAATCAAGCAGTAGAAAGGGAACTCATCTTATTATAGGTATGCCGGAATTTTCTCTTTAAACGGGGGAGTTTAAAACCAGTTTGTAAGCATTTGAAAAACCAATAGATTAAACAATTTCCAGAACTTGAAGGTTAGCCAGCGCCGTGGATTTTTGCAGGGCCTCTTCCCCTTTGGGACTGAGTTTGCTCCCAGCTACGTTTAAAAAATGCAGGCCGGAGAGTTGGTGGGAATTGGCCAGATAAGCCGCACCTTCATCGCCAATAGCGTTCAGGGCGAGCACCAGTCGACGAAGGCTGGACAGGTTTTTGGACTCGGCAATTGCCTTAGTGCCTTGTGCGTGAATCCAGTTTTCGTTTTCCAGGTGTAAGGATTCCAACTGCGTCAGGGTGGTAGAACGGGCCAGTGCCGAAGCTCCCAGATCGGAAATGTTATTGTTGTTCAGTCTTAAAGTTTTCAGCCCGGCGCAATGGGAAGATTGTGCCAGGGCCTTTGCACCCTCCGGACCGATTTTGTTCTCGCCCAGGTCAAGAGTTTCTATGCCTTTCATATTTGTGGATGCCGCCAGTGCCTTCACACCCTCGGCGCGAAGATCGTTATTATTCAGGTCCAGCGTTCTAAGCCGGGTGATGGTTTTAGATTCGGCAAGAGAAATGGCACTGTCTGTCGTCAACCCGTTATTGTGCATGACCAGTGTTTCCAGTTTTTCAAACATGGGAGACTCGGCCATGGCATAGACGCCATCATCTCCAAGATGGTTGTTGTTCAGGATCAAAACCTTGAGGTTGGGGAACACCCGGGACCGCGCCAGAACCTCCATGCCTGCGCCGGTCAGGCCATTGTCAGAAAGATCGATACGGACGATATTTTCGAGCGGCGGAGACTGCGTTAAAAATCTTAAACCCTCATCACCAACTCCGGTGTCCCGAAAATTGATATCGGTTAATTGGCGGCCCAGTTTTGAATCGGCAAGCGATTTAATGCCAAGCGGTTCCAAACGGTTATAGGAAAAGTTCAACTGTTCTAGGCTACCCATGTCCACCGCCAGGGAAAGAACCTTTGCTCCCAGTGACCCAATTTCATTGCTGGATAAATTCAAGATTTTCAGGCGGTTTAACGATCGGCACTTGGAAAGGAAGAATAGGGCTTCGTCATCGAGATTATTGTTTGCCAGTGAAAGGTTTTCCAGATTGCAAAAACAGTCGCAAGCACTAAGGGGTTGTAGTCCGCCCGAGTTTAAACCCGTTTGGTCAAGATTCAAGGAAGAGAGAGATTTTATGGGACTGAATCCGGCAAAGGCCTTGAAATCTTTTTCATCAAGCCGGCAACCTAAAAGATTCAGGGATTTTCTGTCGGCACTTAACTTTTCCTGGATGAGGGTGGCGAGGTCGGGGTTCTCGGTATTTTTTTCAAAATACCGCAGGAAATCCAGGCTATCGTCAATGTCTTTCGCTTCGTTCATAACATGGTGGCGTTAGATTAGGTGATGTGATTATACCACCACCACTGGGCGTGGGGCCAGTGTGCCGTTGCTTTATTTGGTGAGCAAAAAGTTATCTCGGCGCAATCAAGTTCCTGCCCAGTTCCTCTCCCCCGTGGGACGCGAAAGCTGAAGAAGAGGACATCCCACCTACATCCAGAAGCCTAAAGGTTATGGTTTCGCCATATGGGCATTGACCCATCGGGTCCAGCGAGCTATATCCATTCATTAGCTTTCATGCCCCGCATGGGGTAGAACG
>DODH01000083.1:3181-4371 GCA_003545625.1 Nitrospina sp. | reverse complement strand
TCATTGCCAGTCGGCTCCACGCCTAGTGGTTGCCGTAAAGAAAATTATCGAATATATGGAGATGCCCATGAGCCTTAAGCGTGTTGGAATTCTGACTGGGGGGGGATTGCTCCGGCCTCAATGCGGTGATCCGGGCGGTCACCCGGTCGGCGATTATCAGCTACGGGGCAGAAGTCATAGGTGTTGAGGAGGGGTTCGAGGGCCTGATCTTTAACCGGCACAGAAAACTCACTGTGGCTGGAACCCGGGACATACTGCCTTTGGGAGGAACCGTTCTTGGTACCACCAATAAAGGCGACCCTTTTGAATACCGTCAGTTCAGCAAGGATGGCCAGCTGACGACTCAGGATTATTCTCAACAATCGATCGAAAATTTCAAACGTCTTGACCTGGACTGCCTGTTTGTGGTGGGTGGGGATGGAACTCTGCAACTGGGTTACAAGTTTTTTGAAAGAGGCTTGCCAGTGATCGGCATCCCCAAAACAATCGATAACGATCTGGTGGGCACGGACTATACCTTCGGTTACCAGACCGCTGTGCAGGTGGCTTGTGATGCGCTGGACCGACTGCAAACGACTGGAGAGAGCCACCATCGGGTCATGATTCTAGAGGTTATGGGTCGGGACACAGGTTGGATCGCCCTGGAAGCCGGAATTTCCGGGGGAGCCCATGTCATCCTTATTCCGGAAATCCCTTATGATCTGGAAGAAGTGCTGGAAAAAATCCACTTGCGGCAAGAGGGTGGAAGCCCTTTCAGCATCATGGTGGTCGCAGAGGGTGCCAAAGAGATGGGTAAGGAAGCGATCACCAGTGAAGCGGCATCTACCCGTTTGCAGGGAGTGGCTCAATTGGGCGGGGTAGGTAATTTTATAGCGAAACAATTGAGCGACCGAATCGATCTTGAAGTGCGTTGCACGGTTCTGGGGCATACTCAACGAGGTGGCACCCCCTTGTCATTCGACCGGGTTCTCGGTACCCGGCTGGGAATCCAGGCGGTGAAAGCTGCCGCAGAAGGGAAATTTGGCCATATGGTGGCGTTGCAAGCCCGCGATATTGTTTTGGTTCCACTTAAAAGCCTGGCGGGAATCGTTCGCCAGGTTCCATCCGATTCGCAATTGATCCATACAGCCGAATCCATCGGCATCAGCTTGGGCCGCCGTACGCTGGCAGACTCCTAGTGGTGGTTGTCA
>DODH01000083.1:1956-2798 GCA_003545625.1 Nitrospina sp. | reverse complement strand
ACTTCCCAAAAAAATTACGCACGTTTCCGGATCAAGCCAA
The DNA here is from genome assembly GCA_003545625.1 of Nitrospina sp. The sequence goes on along the minus strand of DODH01000083.1, from coordinate 2,758 downwards.
GGGTGGCCTACGGGTTCTTGGTGCGAGATGATGGAGGCGAAGGTACAACCCATTAACTTTTAAGGAGTTTGCATGTCTGAAATCACAATGAAACAACTACTGGAGTCCGGGGTCCATTTCGGGCATCAGACCAATCGCTGGGACCCCAAGATGAAACCCTATATTTATGGGGCGCGAAGCGGGATATATATTATTGACCTGCAGAAAACACTGGTTCGTTTTCAGGAAGCTGAAAAAGTTGTCCGGGACATGGCTCGGGCAGGTAAGAAGATCCTTTTTGTGGCGACCAAAAAACAGGCGCAAGAGTTGATTGCCGAAGAAGCCACTCGTTGCGGAATGTACTACATCAACCAAAGATGGTTGGGTGGAACATTGACAAACTTTACCACCATTCGCAAAAGCATTGCCCGGTTGCACGAGTTGGAGAAGATGGATGAAGAAAATCAGTTTGATCTCTTACATAAAAAAGAAGCTTTGAGAATGAGAAGAGAAATTGACAAGCTGAATAAATTTTTCAGGGGTATCAAAAACATGAAGGATTTGCCGGATGCCCTGTTCATCGTTGATACCCGTAAAGAAAAAATAGCGCTGGCTGAGGGTAAAAAACTGGGGATTAAAATTATAGCCATGGTCGATACCAACTCCAATCCGGATGACGTGGATTATCCCATCCCGGCAAATGATGACGCGATGCGTTCCATCAAACTGTTTGCCAGCCGGCTTGCGGATATTTGCCTGGAAGGGCAGGAAATGAACAGGATCATCCAGGAAAAAGAAAACGCTAAAAAAGAAGAAGCCAAAA
>DODH01000083.1:0-1590 GCA_003545625.1 Nitrospina sp. | reverse complement strand
GAAGCTAAAAAAGCCGAGGCCAAAGAAAGCACAAAGGAAAAACCCGCACCGGCTGATTTGCCGGAATCGACTCCGGTCGCCAGTGACAACGGGAAAAGCTAAGACCCAATGCCTGCCTGAACCACTATCCTTGGGTTCCTATTAAGTTAAGAAACAAGCGATCCCTTTATAGGGAAGAAGGCATATCCCATAGAGGGCCGAATCCGGGGGTTGGAAGAACCGGTGGCGATGAATTCAATTTTAACAAACAATGATTAAGGAAATAGAATGGAAATAACTGCTGCGATGGTTAAAGAATTACGCTCCCAGTCGGGCGCGGGAATCATGGAGTGTAAATCGGCCCTGAAAGAAACCGAAGGTAATGTGGAAGATGCGATCATATTTCTTAGAAAAAAAGGACTGGCAAAGGCAGATAAAAAGTCTGACCGCCAGACCACTGAAGGAAAAATTGGCACCTACATTCATCAGGGTAGCAAAATCGGGGTGTTGTTGGCACTCCACTGCGAAACGGATTTTGTGGCCAATACCCCTGATTTTCAGGAACTGGCCAAGGATATTGCCATGCATATTGCTGCCTCTAAACCGCGCTTTGCCACCCGCGAAGAGGTGACCGAAAAGATTCTGGCAACAGAACGGGAGATCTATTCCCATCAGGCCAGGGAATCAGGAAAACCGGACAACATCATTGAAAAGATCGTGACGGGAAAAATGGAAAAATTCTACGAAGAAAACTGCGTGCTTGAGCAAGCCTTCGTTAAGGATACCAGTATTACCATTGGCAATTTGATCAAACAGAAAATTGCCCTGTTGGGTGAAAATATCAACCTTGGTAAATTTGCAAGATTTGAAATTTAATGGACAAACCGATTTATAAAAGGGTTTTGTTGAAGCTTGGCGGAGAAAGTCTGGCCGCTGGAGAAGGCGAATTTGGTCTGGATGAGGGAGCCCTGACAAATATTTCGGAAGAAATCCGTGACGCCAAAGAACTGGGAGTGGAAATTGCTATTGTTATCGGGGGAGGCAATATTCTAAGAGGAGCATCCTTGAGCTCCATAGGAATCGAACGCACCACAGGCGACTATATGGGGATGCTCGCTACAGTGATCAATGGCTTGGCGTTGCAACATGCCTTGGAGCGCGTTGGAATTGCCACCCGTGTGCAATCGGCGATCGAAATTCAGGCGGTGTCGGAAGCCTATGTGCGCCGCCGTGCGATTCGTCATCTTGAAAAAGGGCGTGTTGTTATATTCGCAGGCGGGACGGGCAACCCCTATTTTACCACCGACACCGCAGCATCTCTAAGAGCCATGGAAATTGGCGCGGAAGTGATTTTTAAAGCCACAAAGGTCGATGGAATTTATACCGCCGACCCCATGGTCGATGAGTCGGCAACGAAATTTCAGGAATTGTCTTATCTGGATGTGCTGAATAAGGGTTTGAAGGTTATGGATTCGACCTCGATATCCCTTTGCATGGATAACAAACTACCGCTGGTTATTTTTAATGTTCGTAATAAACATAGTATTAAACGGGTTCTGATGGGTGAAAAACTTGGCACCACAGTGGGGGTCTGAAAATGATTGCTGATTT
>DODH01000233.1:4656-5152 GCA_003545625.1 Nitrospina sp. | reverse complement strand
ACGGCTTTAACCCAGATAGGTGTAACTCTCGAAGTTAGGGGCATGACCACAGTCCCTGATAACGTGGCAGGCCGAGCAACCATATTTACTATTGACGCTGGAGAAACCCATAGAATATTTATTGTGAATGTTTCGAATTCGACTATTAATTCTTCCAACTCCTCCTTTACCGACTCACGAACCCACCTGATTTTGACCCAGGATTCGGCCCAGTTTGGAAATATTAGAGCAGTCGGCATCAATGAAAGTCCTATCGCCGCAACCACCGTTAACTCTATTAATAAATATAACAATCTTGGTCAATTAAGCTTCTGGGGGGTGGTGTTCATTGAATCCAGTGGAACCGGGTTTGCCATGGAATTTATCGGCGATGCCCACGACTCCACAATAGGACGAAATTTCGGGGACAGTCAACTAAGTGGAGTATCCGGGACCTCCAGCGGGGTTGCCCGGGGTATCAATTAAAACGACCTTCTTTCTTAGGCTAATTATTAGA
>DODH01000233.1:0-4322 GCA_003545625.1 Nitrospina sp. | reverse complement strand
GTTTGCAAAGCTATTTGAAGAATTGTCCGGTAGGTGTGTTTAAAAATAGCTCCAGCGACATGTCCTCCTGCTTCAAAAATCCTTGATTCGGCACTTCCTTGTGAGACCAGATCAATGACCGCGCAAACTGACGGGGCGGTAGTCCAGGATAGAGCCTTCCTTAATCCTGGTTTTTATCTTCTGTAGGAAAATAACTGCGCACAAATTCTTCCCGGACCAGCTTGCCTTCATTCCTCCCTTCAACCGCAACATGGACGTAAACGACATCCTCCTTGACCGGCGGCTTGGCGCGAACCAAAATTCCTCCATCAAAAAAACACCTTAAAATAAATAGGTTAAGAATAAAAGATTTAATTCCGACAAGGATATTTTCACTCTAGCTAAAAAAGGCACAGGGTTCCAGATCGACCCAAAGCTCGTAAGTTATTGAAAAATTAAAACTATATGGTTGCCCTGTATCTTTCTTCCCAAATTAAAACCCGGATCACTCGTTTCTTTAACCATCTCTACTTTGCCCACCTTTTCCATATAATATTTCTCGCCTTACTTAGCCTGACGATGGCCTTAATGACCATATGTAAAGCAGAGGCTCTTGAGACAGATCTATTGGAACCTCGTCCTCCTTATTTATTCATGACTGTAGAAAATGCTGAGGATATCCAGGTCAAAAAAAGGCTCACCACTGTCCGTTCCCGATTAGTAAATATTGATTTCAGTCTTCTGCCGGATCCCGAAGAAAATTTTGTGGCCGAGCCGGAAGGTGAAATGGAATTGATCTTGAATGTTTTTTCGGGGCTTGAGTTTACAGCTCTTATTCAGAAAATAGAAAAAAACCGGTCTGGCAGTTATTCCTGGTATGGAATTTTAAAAGACGTTCCATTCAGCCAGGTGGTTTTGGTGGTAAACCAAGGTACGGTTTTTGGACAAATTTCCAAACCAAACTTTACCTATCAGATCCGTCATATCACCAATGGAATTCATGCTGTGTACGAAGTTGACCCCTCCAAGTTTCCCCCTGATGGTGAACCGATTGCTCCAGAAATCGAATCGAAATCTTCCACAATTACTAATCCGCAAAAAGAGTCTGATGGGACATCTGAACCTGCTCCACCAAGTTTGGAGGACAGTCTGTACCAAAATCCTTTTCCTAAATCAGGAATAGGGTATGGACAAATGGGAGATGCGCCTTTGTCAGGTATCGCGACTAAACCCGACACCTTGACATCATCAAGTAATTCCAGTGCATCAGACCCCGGAGTCCAGGCAGATGATGGAACTGTAATTGATGTATTGGTTGTATACACTGCAGAAGCCAAGGCAGAGGAGGGAGGAACCAGCGCCATAGAAACCCTTATTGATCTGGCAGAGTCTGAAACCAATGCGGCCTATTCAAACAGTGGTGTGGATCATGTCATCCGCGTGGTCGCCAAACAGGAGATAAGTTTTTCCGAGAGTGGTTTTAGTTTTAGTGAATTTCTAAACTCCGCCCAAGATGGATCCATCTCCGGTCTTCAAGCTTTACGAGATACCAATGGAGCTGATTTAGTCGTTGTATTGGTAGACGGAGATGACAGTTTATGCGGTCTAGGATATTTAATGACCACGGTTGCATCATCTTTCGCTCCTTTTGGATATTCGGTTACGCAAACCAATTGCGCCACGGGTAATTACTCATTTGGACATGAGATTGGACATAATATGGCTGCACGTCATGACCGCGCCAATGATAATACAGATGGAGCACCCTTCGACTACAACCACGGTTATGTTGATAGTAGCAATGGTTTTAAAACGATCATGGGTACGAGTAGCGATACACGAATTTCGAACTTTTCAAATCCCAATGTACTATTTGGCGGGGCTGTCACCGGAGTCGCGGAAGGGGATCCTCTCGCCGCAGACAATCGCCTGACCTTCCAAAACACCTCTCTCACAGTCTCCAATTTCAGACAAGCTATCGACTCACCTTCCAATCAAGCTTTCGCCTCCATTGTTCCGTTCTCCAACTCAAATAGAGTGATCTCACCCTATTGGCAGTCAGATAGTTCGTCTTATTCATTTATCGCGGTCACGCACCCGTCGCTAACGAGTATGGCTTCCCAGATTGGTGTCATCGTGCGGGCCATAAAAAATGATGGAACTTTATTTGGGTCTGCCAAATCTTTTACGGTTGATAGTAGTGCTACAAATCGGATATTTATCGTTCGATCCAGCCACCCCATCATAAACAGCACCTCTTTAACTGATGTCGAATTGATTACAGGAAATTCCACTTTTCAACATGGTTTTCTTCATCTCAACCCTGTAGCCAGTAATCCTAATATCAGTGTAGATGGATTTCGTGATATCACCAGGCTCAGCTATTGGGGAGCTATAGTCGTAGAAAACAATACAACCGGTTTTGCTATGGAATTTATAGGAGATACCCATGATAGCGCTGCCACACCTAGCATGGCCGACTCTGCCGCTGTCAGCGGCGTCAATTAATCTTCATTTAAAAGCCCAAAATTAACAAAGTGCTATTTAAAGAATTGCCCGGTCGGCGTATTTAAAAACAACTCCAACGATATATCCTCCTGCTTTAAAAATCCCTGACTCGGCAGGCTTCCCTGTGAGACCAGATCAATGACCGCGCAGACTGACGAGGCAGTAGTCCAGGATATGGCCTTCCACATTCTGGCGTTTATCTTCCTGGGAAAATAACTGCGCACAAGTTCTTCCCGGACAAGCTTACCCTCCTTCTTCCCTTCTACCGCCACATGAACGTAAACGACATCATCCCTGACCGGTGGCTTGGCGTTAACCAAAATTTCCCCAGCCTCATTTCTGCGGTCTCTCATATACAGTTCATTAAAGAAAAACCGCATCAACTCGCCATGCCCCGGATACCGAATTGTTTTATAGTTCAAATTGTTCACCTTGCCATCATAAGTTTCACACAAAGTGCCCAACCCTCCTGATGTGGTGAACGCTTCAAGTTGTACGCCATCAATCACTATGGTCTCCAGTCCTTCCATGGAAGGCACCATGGCCCTTTGCCCATCTTGAATGACTTCACAGTCACTGAGGTATTCGTTGACCACCCCTTCAGCAGACCAGTTAAAGGCATATCCAAGAAGTCCACGCGGATGCTGTGGCAGAGCCCCAACACGGAGTTCCATACTGCGTAACTGCTCGAATCCCCCAGCAAGATGCGCCCCGCAAATTCCCACAAATCCGGGAGCCAGTCCACATTGCGGAGCCATGACTCCCTTTGCAGATTCCGACATTTCCAAAATGGCGGATGTGGTGGGAACATCTTCCGTCAGGTCAAAATAATGTCTCCCGGCCTGGTGCACTTTTTTTGCCACCCCCAGATTCAAATGAAACGGCAAACATGTAAGTATGGCATCGTGTCCAGCAATGGCCTTCTCCAGAACAGGTTCATCCGCAACCGTCGCTGAAATCACCTTGAAAGGGTAATCCTCATCGGGGCTGGTATCAAAACCCGTGACCTGATAACCATTCGACTCCAATAAAATTGCCGCCAAACTCCCCACGCGCCCAAGCCCAATTACCAAAACAGATTTGATATTCTTTTCCATTCGGAGCCCTTCAGTTATTCATCGACCTGCTACCACTTTATAATACAATATAATCCCCAACAGGAAGCAATAGACCATGAATCATGAAAATTTAAAAACAAGAGAGGACACCCGTTTTGTTCTTGTCCATTTTACAGGAGAAGATTCACCCACCTATGAGCAAATCAAGCAATCCCATTTGCTGGAGGGAGAACCTGAAATCGGTTTCCATTTCATCATCACGGCACAAGGTCAAACTTTGATGGGACGACATGTTTCAATGATAGGTTTCCACCATCCGGAACTGGATGACACCAGCATCGGAGTATGCGTAATAGGAATCCGGGACGAAATGAGCAACGAGCAATCCATTGCCCTCACTTTATTGCTGGAAAATTTGAAATCCGAATACCCCTCCTTGGAAACTGTCAAATACCTGTATAAAAAGGAATAAGCTTCCTCCATCGCCTGAACAAATAAAAGGTGAAGTCCCCCTGTGCAACAGGTTCATTTTTCCCCTTTCCAAAATTCCGTTATACTGCTCGAAAGAAAGGGGGCACTCTATGATCCGTCAAGTTCTAAAAGTTTTCAAAGCTTTGAACTCTAACGAAAAACCCTGGCAACTCAGCCTCGGTTTGGCATTTGGCGGCATCATTGGCCTGATGCCCTTATGGACCCCGCACAATATCGTCCTCCTGTTTCTGGCCTTCATCATCAATTTAAATTTTGCCCTTCTTGACCCGACCCCCGAAAAGTAGT
>DODH01000126.1:3512-3827 GCA_003545625.1 Nitrospina sp. | reverse complement strand
AGTGCAATCACTTTAGTTGGTAAAAACAAAGGTTTCTCGGCTCAATTAAGCTGTTGCCCAACTGCTTACCCTGTCCATCGTATCGCCCTGAGCTTTTGTTATATATATTAAGGAAGTAATGGTTTCTTCTGGGAGAACCGCATGCCTTCCCATCCACTGGTGTCCCTTGCCATCCATTCGATAAAACACTATATAGAAAAAGGCCACCCCCTGCCCTGCCCCGATCCTTTACCCGAGGCAATGAAAATCCAGGCTGGAACCTTTGTCTCCATCAAGAAAAATAGACTACTAAGAGGTTGCATTGGCACTATTCAG
>DODH01000126.1:0-3123 GCA_003545625.1 Nitrospina sp. | reverse complement strand
GAAGACCCCCGGTTCCCACCTATAGAAAAAAAAGAACTCGATCAACTCACCATCTCAGTGGATGTGTTGACCACGCCGGAAAAAATCGACGATACTTCATCTTTAGACGTGAAAAACTATGGTCTGATAGTGCGCCATAAAGGCAGGCAGGGCCTGCTCCTCCCCGATCTGGAAAATATTAAATCAATAGACCAGCAACTGAAAGTCTGCCTCAAAAAAGGCGGCATAAAAGAATCCGACCCCTACGAACTTTTCCGCTTCGAAGTCAAAAGATTCCACCACTAGGCCCCAGCGTGACACTGGTCGGCAATAAAACTGTTCTTATCAGAAAAGATATGTTAAAAATTTACTGTGAGTGAGAGTTATATACAGAAAAAGTTTGTCCTCCCTCTCGTTGATTTATTGAAACAGGGGATGGATCCTTCCAGGCTTTCTTTGGCACTAACTTCTGGTGCCCTGATCGGTGTCTTTCCGATATTAGGAATCGCGACCTTGCCGCAATAGGACATATTGCCTACCAGTGGATCATGGACGAAACCGCGATAGACCAGCCGGATTATATGGATTGGACCATTGGATTGATCTATCCCACCAAAGAATTTGATCTCAGCCTGGAATATGCCAGTAATGATCTAAGTATAGAACAATGTGTGGATGGTTGTGATAGCACTATCACATTCAATGTCATCCGAAACTTCTAATTAAAATCTTCCACATAGTTTCTCTTAACGAGAACGGGATCTTTTTTGCACGCTAGTTCAGACAACCGGGCCGAAGTGGGGACCCCAATTTTTGGCGAACTGTTTGCCGATTTCGCGTAGTTTAGCCGCTTCTCTTGAAGTGATGGCTTTAAAGTTTTTCGCCCGCTTTATATTCTGGTGCAGTTCCGCCCGTGTCGCCATACCGATGGCGGCGGACGCAATACCGGGCTGGCTCAAAGCATAACGGAAGGCCATATCATGAAATTGGCGCGGCATCATACTGTGGCTCAGTCCGCTCCGCTCTTTCTTGTTCTCTCCTCCAAAGACTTTCATGGCGATCAGTCCGACCTGCTTTTTGTTCGCCAGGGGCCAGACCTCCTGTTCGAAGTTATAGGTGTAATGATCCACAAAGTTCACGGCGTTGAGAAGCACATCCACTTTAAAATTTTTGAGTGCATCGACGAACCGGCCCTGGCGGTTGTGCCCGGAAAACCCCACATATTTCGTTAAGCCGTTGGCCTTGGCTTTCATCAGCGCGGCATAACAGCCACGCCGACTGAAAACGATTTTCGGGTCCATTTTGTCGGCTCCAACACTGTGAACAAAGACCAGGTCGGCATAATCTGTCTGCAGTTCGCGAAGATTTTGTTGCAGGAGTTTCAGTGCGTCATCTCCATGTGGCTCATAGCACTTGGTGACCAAAAATACTTCCTTGCGCCGTTCTCTGAGCAAATAACCCAACTGCTCCTGGGCTCTGCCGTAGCCGGCGAACTCCGGGGCAGTATCGAAGTAGGTCACCCCCAGGTTAAGAGCCTCTTCGTATAAGCGGACGGCTTCTTTCAGGTTCAGCCGTGTGCCTGCGGCGGCCGTGCCGAACCCCAGAATGGAGATACGTTCCCCCGTCTTTCCGAGCAAGCGAGTGGGCACCATTTTTAGTTCTCTCTATTTTATCGAAGTATGCAGACTCTAATAGTTTAACAGACCTACGCTTGAAAAATGGTATACTGTTATCCAATAAAAACTACTTTTATTAAAAATAATATTTTGGGGTTTTACCCATGAAACTCCTCAAGTTTTTCCTGATCAGCCAGATGGTTATGATTGCGCCTTTGCTGTTGGACCCTGCAAAGGCCGACAACACAGAAAACTGCAACAACTTGTTTAGCCCCATTGAAAATAAAGCCCACGGGATTAAAGCTCGTGGAGGGGTATGGGCATTATTTGAGAAACGGGAAATTTATAGAAAATATGCCATAGTTGGACTTCATGTCGACTCCAAAATCACCTCCCTCATGTACACCATTAACTATGTGTGCGAAAGCCAGGAGGGTCTCCCCCTAAACGCGTTGGCTAATCAGGTCGTTCCCACGATGAAAGAAAGGGGACGGGAAGGTTTTATTGAATATTATTTAACTCTTGCTCATACCCTTGAGGAAATTACAATCTGGGCAGATTATGTTGATTATTATAATGCGAATTATAAACGTAAATTGGATTTCAACTTGACGAAGAAGACCATTGAAATGGCAGGAACATTTTTTGAGCGTTATACAGCACTGGACAAAAAAATCAGATCGACTAATGATGTCGAAGAAGTTGCCAAGGAAGGTAATGCTATTATTGAGGATATCAAGCAGTTCCACACTACGGACCCCATTTTAAAGCAGGTCAATTTTGAAAATTTAAAGATCCCTCACGCATCAAACCTGCTCAATATTGCGGATGAAATGTGAGTATGGGCCAGATAGCAAGGGCTTGATTGAGCCGAGACAGATTTTTGCTCGCCAGAAAAAGCGACGGCCTAAGCTCTCGTGCCCCAGTTATATCCTCTTCATTAACTTTCATGCCCCACATGGGGTAGAAGGGGTATAAAGATACTGCACTTTTGCCACCGACGTCTCGCCGGCGCCTAGTGGTAAATAGAGATCCCCTTGAATTAATTGCCCTGTTCGGTTAATCTCAACTCTCTCCGAAAAAACTAAGGAATTAAAAAATGCTCAAGACCACCTTGATCGGGCATGCCTGCCTGCTCATACAATCCAGGGAAACAACCATTCTGACCGACCCGGTTTGGTTTGATTACCTTTGGGAAGAAATCAACGTGCTGTGTCCCAGCATCATTCTGGAAAAAGACAAGGTGCCCCCGCTTGATGTCTTGAATCTTTCCCATCGGCATCAGGACCATTTCGATGTGCGTACCCTGGCTTATCTGGTGCAAAACAAGAGGATCATTACACCCAACACAATCATCCTCGCACCCAAGGACAATCTTCTTCTCGACATTCTTAATGAACTGGAATTTAAAAATATTCAAGTCGTTGCAGATTTCGAGAAAATTCAGGTCAAAGATGTGACAATAATCCCAACCCCTTCTCGCAACCAAGTGAGCACTGCTGAAGATTCTTTTCCTGAACATGGACTC
>DODH01000059.1 GCA_003545625.1 Nitrospina sp. | reverse complement strand
CTTTCACTTACCGGCCTGGAGAAGTTTGGCCTGGTTCAGCACAATGTCAATACCAACCGGTTTTCCCTGCACCCTCAGGTTAGGAAATTTATCAAACCTTTACTGAAACCCGTTGATCGGGGCATGACAGAAAAGCGCCTTGCCACCGAATTCATGAATGTGCTGGAAACCGCCTATCACCATGTAGAAAAGGGAGGCAAAGACGCCATAAAAGGATTCCGGCTGTTTGATCTGGAACTCGAAAATATTAAAGCGGGTATGGAATGGAGCCGCAAACATTGTGATAAGGATAAAGACGCGGCGCGGGTTTGCAGTGCCTACACCGAAAATGGGACCACGATGATTGGCCAGCGTCTGTCCCCCGCAGAGTGCATCCAGTGGTTTGAGGCGGCTCTCTCCTCCGCCAAGCTACTGGAAGACAAAGAGTCTGAACGCAAGCACCTCCTGAACCTGGGCCAACAGTACGTCCTGCTTAACCGATCACAAGAGGCGATGGACACCCTGCAATGCGCGCTCTCGTTTTGCAAAAAAGAAGGGAATATTGAAGGGCAAAGGGCCGCTCTCCAGCAATTGGTCTTGACCTGCCTGAAAAATAATAATTGCAATTCTGCCACTGACTATATGGAGGAAGACCTTGAACTGGTGAGAACCAGTGGGGACAAAGAAGAAGAGTTGAAACTTTTAGCACAGTTAACAAAATTTTGTATACAAAACAAGGAATACAATAAGGCGATCCATACCGGGGAACAGGGAATGGACCTGGCCCACCTGAACGAGAACAAACCCCTGCAGATCACTCTGCTTCACAATCTGGGCAGAGGGTACACGGAGACTGGGGAAGCGAAAAAGGCTCTCGAAACATTTGAAAAAGGTCTGGCGCTTTCCCAAAAAACTCCTAAAGCTCCGCTTCAGGGAGAACTGATCAAGCAGATCAGTGACGCGGCTTTCAAAACCGGTAACATCCCCGCTGCCCTGAAGTATCTGGTGCAAGGGTTAGAAGTGGTACGCAAAACCAATGACCCGCCAACTGAAGGGTCACTGTTGATCCAGCTGGCTGAGGTCCATATACACAACCAGAGCGAAGATCAGGCCATGAAATATTTGGAAGAGGCTCTCAGGGCGTGTCCCATAAAATCAAAGACCGCTCGATGGAAGGAAAGACATTGTGGGTATGGAGCCAGGCTTTGTGGAAAAAAGGGAATCTGGATGAAGCGATCAGCCGGGGACAGAAAGCTCTAAAAATTTATGAGGAACTCAAAAAGTCTGAAGCCAGTGATATTCGTGCCCAAATTGAGAAATGGTCCGAAGACTAAGTGCTTCAGGGTTGCAGGTGCTTTTTCAGCAAGGGAAACTCCATCGCCTCCCTCTGTAGTACATATTTCTCAGCACATAACCGAGCCAGGTTTCTTACCCGGCCAATGAACCCGGTTCGCTCCGTGACACTGATCGCTCCCCTGGCATCCAACTGATTGAAGGCATGCGAACATTTTAAAGTATAGTCGTACGCAGGCAGAACCAGTTCCTGCTCCAGCAAATTCTTTGCTTCCGCTTCATACATATCAAACCATTGGAATAACCGCTGCTTATCCGACACTTCAAAATTGTAACGCGAGAACTGCTTTTCCGTTTCCAAGTGGACATCACCATATGAAATATTTTCGTTCCATTTAAGATCATAAACATTATCCACATTCTGCAGGTACATGGTGATGCGTTCCAGTCCATACGTCAATTCGGCGGTGACGGGTTTCAAATCTATGCCGCCGACCTGTTGAAAATAGGTAAACTGAGTGATCTCCATGCCATCCAGCCACACCTCCCATCCCAAACCCCAGGCCCCGAGGGTGGGCGACTCCCAATCATCCTCCACAAAACGGATATCGTGTTTTAGTGGGTCCACCCCCAGTGAAATCAAACTATCCAAATAAAGGTCCTGCACATCTTCAGGCGACGGCTTTAAGATGACCTGAAACTGGTAATAATGCTGGAGCCGGTTGGGATTTTCCCCGTACCTGCCATCGGCGGGTCTGCGCGAAGGCTCGACATAGGCGGCGTTATAGGGTTCCGGGCCCAATACCCGGAAAAACGTGCACGGATTAAACGTCCCCGCGCCCACTTCAATGTCATAAGGCTGGTGCAAGGCGCACCCTTTGGAGGACCAGTAGTTTTGCAGATTGAGAATAACGTCCTGAAAATTCATAGCGTCTGGGTGTATCAAAGTTTGGCAGATAAAGTCAACCCCCCCTTAGCAGGGGAGGCAAATAGCGATAGCTTATTAAGCCGCCAACACGGTTTAAGCACTGTAAAAGTTATTGCTCATTTCCTCAAGGCGTGGCCTTATTGCAATTTGCCCCCAGCGGCTACGCTGGAAATCTGATAAAATTTATGCGTTAACCGCGAACAGGAGATGAGTGTTGCATACCATATACAAGGCACTTTCCCCCGAAGATGTCGAACGCATTATTGCATACTGCCAGAACCACACGATCCAGAACGGCGGGTTGTTTGAGGTTTACCCCGGTCCAGATGACTCAATGAAACTGGTGGTCGTCAACTCTCGCCCGGAAGATGAACTGCTGGATAAGTTTCGTCCGCTGGGAGCTTTTTACTGTAATTACCTCGGTCCCGGCATCATCTCACTGGAAGAGGAAGACCCCCACCATGAAGGCATGCCATCCGCCAAACACCATATCAAAGCCATCAAACAAGTGATCGACAACCTCCAGCGTGATACCCCATTCGGGCATGCGTGATATCCTTTTCATTAACCTTCGTGCCCTGCAAGGGTAAAAGCTAATGAATGAACATAACTCGCTGGACCCAATGAGCAATAGCTTTTTCAGCCGACTAACTTTTTGCTAGCAGGTGAATATATTGCAATTTGCCTCTCGCGCTAGCGGGTTATTCGCCGATTCGGAGGTGGACGTTTTCGCCACGGTAGGAAAATACTACACGGTTCGATTCAATATACGTGAGGGTAGCCGATTGCACCGTATCACCAACACGGACCTTGCGGTTATTGCTTTCGGATGTGGCAACAAAAATATGGTTGGAAGAACTTCCCTGAGAAAAAAAGATGATGCCCTTTACTTTCAGATGAGGAATAGAAATTCCTCGTGTGGCCAGTTCCGCAGGATAAGTGAAAGGTTCCGCTTGTTCCGCCGCTAATTTTGCGGTTTGAATCAAGTCGCGAATTTCGTTAATTCCCTGCGCCTCAGATTCTGCAAAGGATTCGCGAATTCCCAAAACGGGTGGCGGTGCGAAAGTCTCTATAACTGGTGGCAAATTTTCGCTGACATTCTCTTCGTAACGCTGTTCCTGTTCGGAAATGTTGGATAAGGGAATACCCATTGTTGCTCCGAACCTTTTTTTGTAAACAGATGGAGGTTTTTGCGCCGGATTCGCCTGAGAAAACGGGGCCACTTCATTTTTAGCAGATGGCTTGAGCCCCCAAACCAGGGCTAAACCGATGAGGACCCCCACCACAACCTGGCCCACAGGCACAAACTTTTTGCTGGAAATTTTTAACAGCTTACGGGGCTTATGATCCTCCTGAAGGACAAGTTCCTTGAGATCCAGATCCTTTTCCAGCAACCTTTTATCTTCTTCCAGTTTTTTGAGCGTCTCTAATATTGTGCTCATTCTATCGCACTCTCAATAAGTAGTCCGCTGGGCGTGGGGCCAATGTGCACGTTATATTTTTCCTTAGCCTTCGTGCCCCGGAAGGGTAATAACTTTTGCTGGCTGGCAAAGAGTTGTCTCGGCTGAAAGAGCTCTTGCCAGTTGCCTCCGGTGGCTTGCCGGTTTTAATGTAAAACCAGTTTTGGAGTGGAATAGATCTGCAACAGGTTATACAAAAGCAATTTGCTATCGGTATTAAAGATTCCGTCATCTTTGATGCTGTTGTTACGCTGAAGCTTCATCATGGCCTGGACGGTTTTCGGACCATATAACGGAGCCTCCCGTCCCTGAAAATAACCCAGGAGCCTTAGGTTTTTTTGCAACCATATCGCTTCTTTGCCTCTGTAACCTATGCCAAGAGATTCCGGTAAATTTTCAAAGTCTTTCCAGAGGATAATGGCTTTGCGGGTCCAGAGGGAATCAATGATGGAAAGCGGCATTTCAATTTTATCTACCGAACCAAATACTCCGGTATCGCCTTGAATCGAAACCAGCGCCAGATATTTTGTTCCCTGAGCGTTGGGCAGGGCAATTTCAAGAAACGCCGGATAGTTCAATTTTTTCAACCGTGCCAGCGTGCCGTTCACTTCGAACGAGGATAACTGGTAGTCCTCTTCAATCATTTCCAAATCTGCCTCGGTCAAACCCTGAAGATTTCCTGTGTTCAGGTTCCAGGCTTGCAGAATCCATTTCACCGCTTCCAGCTTGCTTTCAACCAGTGTCAGGCTGGAAAGGTAGGTCACCAGTTTTTCCGGATAAAGAATACTCAGAGGTCCATTACTGGGGATCCTCCTTTGCAGGGCAAATGCTTCGCTATCCACCGTTTCAGTTTTTGGAAAAATTTCAACGAGAGATGATGCTAGAGGTGCGGGACGAACAACCACCGACGAAGGAGCAGAAGGACGAGTCACCAGTTGTCCCTGAACGGAAAGGTCCATCGGGTTTTCCTGGATCAACGCGGGGATGTCTTTGCCCCCGGGAGCGTTTTTATTGAAATCGGGCAAAGCGAAAAAGTTAATGGCAAAAAACAGCAAACCTGCGGCCAGTCCGGAAGGAAGCACCAGCTTCCAGAACTTGTCCGCCCAGGATTCAATAGGAACCAGGTTGCCAATATCACTCACTGCCAGTTGAACTATCTTGGGTGTGATTTTTTTGGTGCTTTGAGTAAAGGCGATCAGCAGGGTGCGGTCGGCAACCACATTGATCATTCGGGGGATTCCCCGGGAATAGCGGTAAACCGTTTCCACTGCCTGCCGGGAAAAACGTACCTTGCCCTTGCCCAACGCAACATTGAGGCGGTGCTGAATATATCCCCGGGTCTCTTCAAGGTTTAAAGCTAAAAGTTCCCATTGGATGGTGATGCGCTGGCGTAATTGCCGAAGCCCCTCTTTAGCCAGAACCTTGTCCAGTTCGGGCTGGCCGATCAAAACAATCTGAATCAGTTTTTCGGTATCGGTTTCAAGGTTGGAAAGCAGACGAAGTTGTTCCAGCACTCTGGGTTCAAGATCCTGGGCTTCATCAATGATGACGACCACACGGTGCCCCTTGGCTCTCTCTTCCAGCAAAAAGCGATTCAGAACATCGACCAGTTTCTTTTTGCTCTTGCTTTTTCCCGGAATTCCCAATTCCGTATTGATCGTCTGCAGCAGTTCCAATGCGTTGATGCATGGATTAAAAATATAAGCGATATTAAAATCGGACCGAAGTTCCCGAAGAAAACTTCGACAGATCATCGTTTTACCCGTTCCCACTTCCCCAATGATTTTTAAAAATCCGTTATTCTCCTGCAATCCATAAACCAGATG
>DODH01000166.1:4493-7767 GCA_003545625.1 Nitrospina sp. | reverse complement strand
TGAACGAACCGAAAAATTCCTTCGGTTTGAATAGACCGGTCATGGATGGTTTGTAAAAGTTTATCGCCTTTTTCATCCTGTCCAATGGCACCGCAAAGATGGACTTCGCAACCGAGGGCAACAAGGTTATTGGCGACATTGGCGGCTCCCCCCAAAGCCAGGTTTTCGGAGCGGGTTTCCAGAATGGGGACAGGAGCTTCTGGAGAGATACGATTCACCCCTCCCCAGATATATTCGTCTAGTATCAAATCGCCGACAACGAGAATTTTTGGCCGATTATTGCTGTTGAAAAAATGTTTAAACTTTTCTTTCATTTACAAGTCTTCTTCAATAAGTTCACAAATTATATGCCCGATGGTTATATGGACTTCCTGGATTCTGGCTGTGTCGTTAGAAGGAATAACGATAGATAAATTCGCGACCTCTTTTATTTTACCGCCATCATTGCCGACCAGTCCAATGGTCTCTGCACCGAGGGCATTGGCTTTTTTTAAGGCCCGAACAACATTTTCCGAGTTGCCGCTGGTGCTGATCCCAATTACAGCATCGTTTTTCTGGGCCAGGGCTTCGAGTTGTCTTTCAAAAATTGTTTCAAAACCATAATCGTTTCCCAGTGCTGTTAATGAAGAGGTGTCGACGGTGAGAGCGATTGCGGGAATGGCCTTGCGTTCTTTCTTGAATCTTCCGATCAATTCCGCGGCGATATGCTGAGAGTCGCCCGCGCTTCCCCCGTTACCCATTAATATTAGTTTCCCGCCTTTTTGCAGGCAGGCCTTGATGCGGTTTGCGGCTTCCAGAATGTCTCCTGAAAGGGTATCGGCGACGGTCCTTTTCAAATCGGCACTGGAATGAAGAGAATCTTTAATACGTTGCATAGGTTACCATTTAGCAAAAAAAATAATCAAAAAAGATTTTATAGGAAATCTATTCTACAGCAAGCCTTCGTCGGCAAAACTAAAAAACCCATTGCCTCCGATGATAATATGATCGACCATATGAATCCCTACAATTTTCCCGGTTTTGTTGAGTCGGTGGGTAATTTCAAAGTCCTGTTGGCTGGGAGTGGGATCTCCGCTCGGGTGATTATGGATTAAGGCAAAGGATGCCGCGGATTCCCGGATTGTAGGAATCATGACTTCCCTCGGATGAACAATGCTGGCATTCAAACTTCCTTCCGAAATAGTCAGGTCCTTAATATATTGCAATTTGGGATCCAAGAGCACTATTTTTACAACTTCTTTTTTCAGGTTTTTCAGAAAAGGGGAAAACTGTTCCACAAGAGCCCGGCTGGACTTCAATTTGATCTTTATGCTTGCAGGCTTTGAAGCCATGCGCTTTCCCACTTCCAGTGCGGCTTTGATTTGTGCCGCCTTGGCCGGGCCAATGCCTTTTACCTGGCACATTTCGGTCACCGTTGCCTGATCCAGATTTTCCAGAGTGCCAAACTCGTTAAGCAGGTCCCGGCTTAAGTCTACTGCATTTTTTTTGCGCGCCGATCCCCAGACCCGATGAGGATTCCCAGCAGGTGCGCATCAGACAAGGCATTGCTTCCATATTTGATCAATCTTTCGCGTGGACGCTCATCTTCCGGCCAGTATTTTATGGCAGATGAATTTTTTCTCGGCATGCCAACGTCTCAGAGTTTCAGGTTTGCAGTTGTTCCTTAAAATATTTCAGGGTCGATTGCAGGCCCTCGTCTAATCCGACTACAGGTCCCCAGTTTAAATATTTTTTTGCGCGGGTGATATCAGGTTGCCGGACTTTAGGATCGTCTTCTGGCAAGGGAACATGGATAATTTTACTCTTGCTGTTCGTAGCTTGCAAAATTTTATCGGCCATTTCTTTAATTGTCATTTCATTGGGATTGCCAATATTTATGGGGTTATTCTGATCTGAAGTTAAAAGGCGGTAGATACCCTCAACGAGATCCGATACGTAACAGAAGCTTCGTGTCTGTGAGCCTTCTCCGTAAACCGTTAAATCCTTTCCCGTGAGAGCCTGTTTTAAAAAATTGGGAATAGCCCGGCCATCATTGATCCTCATGCGTGGTCCATAGGTATTAAAAATGCGGATGATCTTGGTGTTGATCCCATGTGCCCTGTGATAGGCCATGGTGATGGCTTCGGCAAATCGTTTGGCTTCGTCATAGACACCACGCGGGCCAATGGGGTTCACGTTTCCCCAATAGTCTTCTGGTTGCGGATGAATCAAAGGGTCGCCATAAACTTCAGAGGTGGAGGCAAGAAAAAAAACGGCTTTTTTTGCTTTCGCCAGGCCCAAGGCATTATGAGTTCCCAACGCACCGACTTTAAGCGTCTGAATGGGAAGCTCCAAATAGTCAATTGGGCTTGCAGGGGACGCGAAATGCAGAATATAATCCAACTCGCCTTCCAGAGCGATAAACTCGGAAACGTTGTGCTCGACAAATTGAAACTTTTCACTTTTGATGCCGGAGATATTATCTTTGGAGCCGGTGATAAGATTATCCATGCAGACCACTTCATGGCCTTTATTCAGAAGGTATTCGCATAAATGCGAACCCAGAAAACCCGCGCCTCCCGTGACTAATGTTCTTGGCATACTTACCTCATGATTGAATTGAAATTGGATCAAACAGGATTCCCCGTTCAATTTTATAGCCAGCCAGGAAACTTTTGGCCGACATGCTTTTTTTACCTTCCGGTTGAAGTTCGGTGATGACCAGTCTGCCCCGCCCGGTGCCTACTTCAATTCCGGCATCAGTAACCCGCGCAACCTGTCCGGGACTATCTTTGGGAGCCCCTTCTGTTGTATGGGCTTTTAATATTCGTAAGCGTTTTTTGTTTAACAAGGTGTAGGTTCCTGGCCATGGAGTGAGGCCCCGAACCTGATTCCAAAGAGTGGTGGCAGACTGTTCCCATTTAACCAGACCTTCTTCTTTTTTCAATTTAGGAGCATACGTTGCATGACCGTGATCCTGCGGGGTGGGCAGTAGCGTATTTTCTTCAAGCCTTTTGAGGGTTTCAAGTACCAGTGCTCCTCCCATTTCCGACAAGGTGTCGTGCAAAGTTTGTGCGTTATCGGTCTCATGAATAGGTGTTTCTTTCATGAGCAGAATATCCCCTGTATCCATGCCCTTATCCATAATCATAGTGGTGACTCCGGTTCGGGTATCCCCGTTAAGAATAGACCGATTAATGGGAGCCGCTCCCCGATATTTAGGCAAAAGGGAGGAATGCAGGTTGATGCAGAACTGTTTGGGAATTTTAAGAAAGGATTCACTCAATATTTGCCC
>DODH01000166.1:0-4095 GCA_003545625.1 Nitrospina sp. | reverse complement strand
ATTAACTGTTTCAGGTTGGAGTATGGGAATGTTTAAGTCCAACGCAACCTGTTTAATTGGGGAAACAAGAAGTTTCAGTCCCCGGCCCTTCGGCCTGTCGGGCTGGGTGATGACCGAGAGTATGGAATGCGAAGAATGGTGCAGGGCTTTCAGCGTAGGAAGCGCAAATTCCGGTGTTCCCATAAACACAATATTCATGCATCCTGCTCTTTAATTTTCTTTTTAAATTTTCGTTTAAGGATATCGCGCTTCATTTTTGCCAGGTTATCCCAAAATAGAATTCCGTTCAAATGATCCATCTCATGTTGAAAGGCTCGTGCCAGGTATCCCTTGGCTTCATAGTGGATTTCGTTTCCATCCAGATCGTAGCCCTTGATTGCAATCTGGCTGGCCCGGCTAACTTCCGCCATCACATCGGGGATGCTCAAGCAACCCTCTTCCCCAAGCTCACTGCCTTCCATAGCGGTGATTTCCGGATTGATCACGGTAACCAGGTTTTCCTTGTCGGTTTCGACACCAATGTTGATCACAAACATGCGCCACGGCAAACCGATCTGGTTGGCGGCAAGCCCGACTCCCGGAGCGGCGAGGATGGTTTCCACCATATTTTCCGCAAGGATGACCAGTTCCCCGTCAATATTCTCAATGGGCAGGCACGTTTTCCTTAAAACAGGGTCCAGGCAGTTTTTAATCGTTAGCAAGGCCATACTTTATTTATAAACCGTCATCGACAAAGATATCATCAGGAGTAAAATACAGGTCAATTTTAATACAGAATGGAGTTGGTATCTAGCCCGTATATTGCGCCACTCGGCGTGGGGCCAGCTAACAATAGATTGTGAGGCCGAGTAGCCGATTGGAGGCAAGTTAAAGACATTGCAATTTACCAGCGGAGGTACTCCGCGCTATGTAGTGTATTCCGCATTGATTTTAACGTAATCATAAGAAAGGTCGCAGGTCAAAACTTCTTCCCATTCTTTTCCACAATGCAGGTCAATGGTTATATTAATTTCATGTTGTTGCATCGCCTTGACCAGTTTTTTGGGAGATAGATTTGTAGGGCCACCGTTTTTCAAAAGCAGGTTTTTGTTTAATAATATATCCACCTTGTCAGGGTCAAAGGGTGCTCCGGCATTTCCCACCGCACAATAAATCCGCCCCCAGTTGGGGTCTTCCCCAAACAATGCGGTTTTGACCAGCGATGAGGTGGCGACGGAATTGGCTATAAGGTATGCCTGTTTGCGAGTTTTTCCTCCCTGAACGCGAACGGTGACAAACTTGGTTGCGCCCTCTCCATCCAGAATAATTTTGGATGCCAGGTTTTTGCACAGTGTTGTCAAAGCTTTTAAAAATTTCCGGTAACCTGGTGTGTTGGATTTGATTGAAGGATTTTTTGCCACGCCGTTGGCAAGGATGAGGACACAATCATTGGTGCTATTATCCCCGTCAACGGTGATGCGATTGAAGGAACGATCGGTGGCCTCTTTCAGGGCCATCTTTAGAGTTTTAGAGTCGATCACGGCATCGGTGCATAAAAACCCTAGCATGGTTGCCATATTGGGATGAATCATACCAGACCCTTTGCACATCCCTCCTATTGTGATGGTGTGTCCTTTTAAGTTGAAACTGGTTTTATCAGATTTTGATACCAGATCAGTGGTCATGATAGCTTCTGATGCATCGGCCCAGTTTTTTTGAGTCCGTCCCAGTTTCGCAACCAGTTGAGGCGTGGCACTAATAATTTTTTCTGAGGGTAGAGGAACGCCAATCACTCCAGTGGCCGCGATGAGGACTTCATTTTGCGGAATGGACAATTCTTCTGCAACTTTTTTGGTGATCAGATCACAGTCTTTAAATCCTTTGGGGCCGACTACCGAGTTGGCGTTTCCACTATTAACGACAATAGCACGGCAACAACTTTTGGATTTAGCCAGCGCACGGCGGCTCCAGATGACAGTAGGAGATACGATTCGGTTTTTAGAGAATACTCCGACTGCAATAGCTGGAACATCAGAAACAATGAGTGTCAGGTCTTTCACATTGCCAGCTTTGATACCACAGGAAAGTCCAACAGCTTTGAAACCCGGAACAGCCGGGTTGCGATTTTTTAATATTTTCATGATAGTTAAGGAAAAATTGCCGGAGCCATGAGACCGGTCTTTTCATCCAGGCCCAGCATGATGTTCATATTCTGGACGGCCTGCCCCGAGGCCCCTTTGATTAAGTTGTCCAATGCGCTGGTGATGATCAGGCGCTGGTTGCGCGAATCGACCTTAAGGCCAATATCGCAAAAATTGGAAGACAATACATGATGACTGCTGGCGAACTTGCCCGGATTCAACACGCGTATAAAATTTTCCCCTTTATAAAAACTGCGATAGTGTTCTACCAGTTTTTCATCGGTGATGGCCTGGTTCAAGTTGATATAAACCGTGCTCAACATTCCCCGGGTCATGGGAACCAGATGCGGTGAAAATGTGAGGCGTACAGACTTGCCCGCCAGGGCAGAAAGTTCCTGCTCCATTTCAGGAGTGTGTCGGTGATCGGCCAGGCCATAGGGGCTGATGCCTTCATTGACCTCGGCAAAATGGCTGGTCAAAGAAGGTTTGCGTCCCGCGCCGGAAACGCCGGACTTGCTGTCGGAAATTATAGAACCGAGGTCCACCCAATCGGTCTTAAGAAGCGGCGCCAGAGCCAGAACCACACTGGTGGGGTAACAACCCGGATTGGCAACAAGCTGTGCTGACTGGATAGCCTGCCGATGCAACTCCGGTAAACCATATACCGCCTTCTCGAGAAGCTCCGGGTTGGTATGGGTGACCGAATACCAGTCCGTGTAGGCTTTAGGGTCCTTCAGCCGATAGTCCGCGCTCAGGTCGATGATTTTACAGTCGGACTGCAAATAATCAGGAAGTTTGGACATGGCCAAAGTATGAGGTAAGGCCAGGAACAAAACTTGGCAATCTTTAGCGATGTTATTGTCCAGAGGCCGAAGTTCGAGGTCAACGATTCCATTCAAAGATGGAAAAACTTCAGCTATGTTTTGACCTTGAAAGGTTTCGGAAGTCAAAACCGTTAGCTCTACACCTGGGTGCCCGACAAGCAGGCGAATCAATTCCAGCCCGGTGTATCCACTGGCTCCGGCAATGCCGATTTTTATCATGATAAAAAACTCCTATTTATAAATAGGATTTCACTGCAATTAATTTTACTTGATTGAGAAGAAAATAAGGCGTTTTCTTCCGCCAGCGTGACGCTGGACTCAATGAGCCGCAACTCTATCTGGTGAGTAAGAGGACTAGGTGGCTTGATGGCCCTTGCTAGTAGCCTCTGCGGCTAGCAGCCACCGGGCGTGGCCCGGTTTAACGTTTGGAGAACTGGAACTTTTTGCGTGCCCCGGGTTGTCCGTATTTTTTTCTTTCTACGGTTCTTGCGTCCCGAGTGAGGAATCCAGCTTTTTTAAGGGGTGCCCGTAAATCCGGGTTGGTTAAAATGAGAGCGCGGGAAATACCCAGCCGCAACGCACCGGACTGGCCGGAAAGCCCGCCACCGTGAACCGTAGCCTGGATATCTATAGACTCTAACGTGTCGGTCGTAATCAACGGGTGCTTGATGATGCACTCGAGGCTTTCCCGGCAAAAATATTCTTTAAGGGATTTGTTGTTGACCACGATTTTGCCGTCGCCACTTTGAATCCATACCTTGGCGATGGACTCTTTGCGTTTTCCCGTTGCGTAAAATTTTTCGATGGTACCTTCCATAATGGTATTGACTCCTGGGGTCCTCTAGATAATAGGTAAATTAATTTTTAGCGACCGGCGTAACCGCCGGTGATATTCTTCGCCTCTCTCGTTAGAGAGTAACTGCTTCCGGGTTCTGGCCCCCATGCGGGTGCTGGTCGTTATCGTAAATTCTGTAATTGTTATTCAGGGTTCTACCTAATCTTGTTTTGGGTAGCATTCCCCGAATCGCCTTTTTCAACAGGTCAGAAGGCCGCTTGGCGAGAATCTCCTTTGCCGTGATGGATTTGATTCCTCCCGACCAACCGGTATGGTGGTAATAAATTTTGTTGTCCCATTTTTTACCGGTCAGTTT
>DODH01000035.1:2447-3194 GCA_003545625.1 Nitrospina sp. | reverse complement strand
GTCGCCGGTACAACCTTCATCCTTCCCGAGAATGGAAAAACTGACCCCTGCCTGTTTCAGAGCCTTCACCACCGACTCGGAAATTTTTTTGCCGCGTGTATCGAACGACCCGTTGCACCCGACAAAATACAGGTATTCGCTAGGGTTGTTCTTGTCCCAGATGGGAACGTTCAGCCCTGTCGCCGCCCAGTCGGAGCGTGAGTGTTTGGGGAATCCCCATGGGTTGGACTGGGTTTCCAGTGATTTAAATGCGGATTCGAACTCTTTAGGATAGCGGTCTTCACTCAGTACCAGTCCACGCCGGAGGTCGATCACTTTGTCGACATATTCGATCATCACCGGGCAGGCCGCTTCGCAGGCTCCGCAGGTGGTACAGGCCCAGAGGGTTTCATCCTGAATGATGTCTCCGAGAAGGGACATATCGGAACCGGGCGGACCGTTAAGGTGGTCGCGCAGGTCAACGGTCAATTGTTGCGGTGAAAGAGGTTTGCCGGTTGCCAATGCCGGGCAGACCTGGTCGCACCGACCGCATTGGGTACAGGTATGCAGGTCGAGCATTTGCTTCCAAGTGAAATTTTCAACTTTTGTGACCCCAAAGGTTTCATTGTCTTCAAATTCGATTCGATGCAGACCATTTCCGTGATTCAAATTGGAAAAGAAAACATTCGGGATGGAAGTCAGGATATGAAAGTGTTTGCTTCGCGGAAGGAGCGTCAGGAAAAAAAGGATGGCGGACACATGCGCCCA
>DODH01000035.1:0-2113 GCA_003545625.1 Nitrospina sp. | reverse complement strand
AGGACAAGCTGTGAAGGTGCCCGGACAGATCCTTTCCCAACAGGCTGACAAGGGGAACGAAAAGGGCGGCAAGAGGCCCGGAATTTTCCATATCCGGGTGAAGAACCAGAAAGGCTGAATCGAATAAAACGTCACT
Source organism: Nitrospina sp. (assembly GCA_003545625.1). The sequence continues at coordinate 1,977 of DODH01000035.1, read as the reverse complement.
AACCATGATGATGAGTATCAGACACAGAATTACCAGGCCCTCGACGGAGAGTGTGAGGCGGTCGGGTTTAATCACCAACCTGCGGTAAAGAGCATAAAGAACCGCCAACGTGACCATGAAGACTGCGCCATCCTTGACCCATAAATAAGGCAGGATAAGGGGAGCGGTGCCGGGAAAATGAGAATCAATTTGCGGGAACAAGCCGACAATAAAAAACTCGCCGACACGGATGAGGAGGATCAGGAATCCCCAGAATATCAAGGCATGCATCCAGCCCGACTTAGGTTCCTGCAAGAGCCTTTTTTGCCCAAAAGCGATGCAGAGAGTGGTGAAAACTCGTTTTAAGGGCTGGTCAATACGGTTTTCCTTCTCAGCTTTCAGCAGAAGGTTCAGTTTCGGCCATGCGCTCAGGATAAAGGCGGTCAATGCACTCAGAATAAGAAAAACCAGCACCCAAGGTTGCAGGTCAGGGGGAACCCATTCAAAAGCATGGTTAATATGTTGGTCCATAAGCGGTTATAACCCCTTGTCGGGGTGGGAAATTGTGCAAGGCCTTGGTTTGTGCCGAGACAACTCTTTGTTTGCCAGCAAGAGCTATCGCCAGTCCGCCCCACGCCCGGAGGAAATTTAGCCTAGCTTTATTTTGCAGGCAAGCGTTCTCTCTGTTTTACGGGTTATGGCACGCTGGCCCCACGCCCAGTGGTGGTAGATTATTGTTTTTATTCGGGAATTGCTATTTTATTCGCAGTCCGGGTAATATATAATTATAATATAAAAGATCGTATCTTGTTCCAATCTGATTTTTGAGGTTATTGACCTTGCTAAAATTTATGAGGATTCGAGTTCAGCTATTGCCGATTCTGGTGTTTTTGGGGATCATGTTCCCGGTTTCTGCATTATCGGTTCCCGTTGAGGATAAGTTTGACAGGAATCAGGCCGGGAACCACCCGGGGGTATTTCCCAAGTGGGAAGGGACACCTCCGTTGAATCAGGACCTTTATCCTAATTTGACAGATGGAATCAACGAACCGCATCCTTTACCGGCCCATGTCAGGCGAGATATTTATGCCCAGTTGCTGAGAATTGCACCGGTAGACCAGGTGCAAAGCAAGGTGTTCAACTCGGACCGGTTTAGCCGTTTGCAAAGGATCGGAGTTTTAGGCTTTGAAAACAAGACCTTTGCACCTTTTGCAGACAAGTCTGCGGGGGACATTGTATCCAGACAGGCTTATCAGGAATTGAGAACTAACAAAAATTATTCTAATATTATCCCGCCGCAGTTGATGGAGGATGTGCGGTTTAAAATTGTTAAAACCCCCGGCTCTGTAGCGGGTCAAAATCCGCTTGGTTCTGAAACTGAGGAAACAATACCGCTGGTTGCCGGCGATAGGGTTGACGCGGTGATGGTCGGAGCGGTCACAAAGTTTACCGATGAGTATATAGATCGGTACGGGAAAGTTCAGAAAAGCATAGCTAGCGGCTTGGAGTTCACCGCTTTTTTAGTGGACCCCCGAACCCGTGAAGTAATATGGGGCGCTCGTTTTGTCGGGCGGCAAAGGTCGGGCATTCAGCACTTCGATCAACATAAGGGTCGCTGGCTGAATAAGAAAGACTTTACCCGCTCTGCCATGAAATTTGTGTTAAAAGAATTTAGGAACCGGGATGGAACCGAAAACCCATAAAAAAACTTGAACTATGCCTTTTAATGGAACCGCGCATCCGGAGTCTGATCCGGGGATGGACAAAAAAAGAAAGCTTTGGCGGAACATTTTTTTATTCAACCTCTGTGTTTCGTTGCTTTTGGTAGGTATTTTCTGGTTACCTGCAAAGCTGGTGGAGTTAGACGGTTTTCTGAGTTCCCCCAGTGTTAACATTCCCGAAAAAGGCCAAATGGCCAAAAAGTCTGAGGAAAAGGCGGAACCTGCACCGGAGTCATTTGCCAATTTAATGACAACCCTAGTGACAACATTGAACGCT
>DODH01000156.1:5684-9288 GCA_003545625.1 Nitrospina sp. | reverse complement strand
CGATTGAATATTCCCGGACTCTTTGTTTATGGCGGCACCATCAAGCCCGGTCACCTGGACGGCAAAGACCTGACCGTTGTCAGTGTATTTGAAGCGGTGGGGCAGTTTGGCGCCGGCACCATTGACCAAAATGAACTTGTTGAAATTGAAAAAAATGCCTGTCCGGGTTTAGGCTCTTGCGGCGGTATGTTTACCGCGAATACAATGTCCTCCGCCTTTGAAGCGATGGGCATGAGCCTGCCCTACAGTTCCACCATGGCCAATGAAGACAAGGATAAGGAAATCAGCACCGGGCAAAGCGCCAAGGCCCTTTTAAATATGATCGAAAAAAATATTCTTCCAAGGGACATCATGACGCGAGAAGCTTTCGAGAATGCCATCGCAGTTGTGATGGCTGTTGGCGGCTCCACCAATGCAGTTTTGCATCTGCTGGCCATAGCCCACTCCACAGGGGTACCGTTGTCCATGGATGATTTTGAGGTCATACGGAAAAAGATTCCCGTGTTTTGCGATTTAAAACCGTCAGGTAAATATGTTGCTATCGACTTGCACCATGCCGGTGGCATTCCGCAAGTAATGAAAATGCTGTTGAACGCCGGACTCCTGCATGGCGACTGCCTGACCGCAACCGGGAAAACCATTGCCGAAAACCTGAAGGATGTTCCCGGCCAGCCGAGAGAAGATCAGGATGTCATTTTGCCACTGGACCAGCCAAAATATACGGAAGGCCATTTGGTTATTCTGAAGGGCAACCTCTGCGAGGAGGGAGCCGTTGCAAAAGTTTCGGGTGTTAAAACCCGGAACATCACAGGACCCGCTCGTGTCTTCAATTCAGAAGAAGAATGCCTGGATGCCATTCTCGATGACCGCATTCAGGAAGGCGATATCGTGGTCATTCGTTTTGAAGGCCCAAAAGGAGGGCCGGGGATGCGGGAAATGCTGGCACCCACTGCCGCTATTGTAGGCAAGGGTCTGGGAGACAAAGTCGCACTCATCACCGATGGTCGGTTCTCCGGAGGAACCTATGGGATCGTAGTCGGTCATATCGCGCCAGAGGCACAAATGGGTGGAACACTGGCTCTCATCAAAGACAACGATATCATTATCATCGATATCGAACACAATCAGCTAAACGTAAAATTGTCCGATGAAGAACTTGAACAAAGAAAAAAAAAATTCATCGCCCCAAAAATAAAATATCAAACGGGCGTATTGGCTAAATACGCCAAACTTGTGGGCTCAGCCAGCAAAGGCGCAGTAACTGACAACTAGACCAGCGTGCGTTATATTTTTCATCAACCTTTACCCTTGCAGGGCATGAAGACAAGTGAAGAGAGACATCACGCATGCCCCGCAGGGGTACAATAACTTGCTCAGGAAAACAGGAAAATCAAATCCCCCCGACCCTCTTCGTAGAAAGGGGAGCTTTAATGGATCCCTCTTTTTGAAGAGGGGCTGGGGTGATTTACAACCTCACGTACAATATGCAATATAAAATTCTACCGGGGCATCTTTATCCCAAAGACAATCGGGTAAACCTTTATTACCTGCACAACCTTTTCAAGGTCATTGGTGAGTCCGTTTCCCTGCAGATGAAGCAACAGCATAAGGTCAGTGTTCCCATTACCGCCGGCATGTGGGGAGGCTCCTACATGGTCGGCCTGGATGATGGACAGGCCAAAACAAATGTGGTCCGACTGTATTCCATCGTCAACCTGCCACAAAACAGTCCTCTTGATAGAGTAGAAAACTTTGAGTGTTTGATGGAGATCTACCAGCAGACATGTTGCACGACATTTAAACGCTATGGGTTGAACCTGGTGGACCCGCGTTGGGGAGAGTCAATCCCCTACTCCAACAATGAACGACCGACCACAGCCCTGCAAATGTGGGACAACACGGGAAAAGCTAAATTTGTGCGTGCCTTTTTTGTGTGGAATGAAGCAACCTGGGAAGAGTCGATCATCTACGACATGATCCGCAATATTAAAGTCCTCAAAGAACTGTTGAACATCAACATCAGACCGCCAAAAAAAGAAATTGCAGAACTAAAATTTCTGCTACAGGATGTTCTCATTACTTACTTCACCTTATACTCCGCATTGACTCCGGATTTCATTGAACACGCGAAACCCATCATCAAGGATCTGTTCGAAAAGTTTATAAATGGAATGAAAACGGAAGAAATTGTTAAAGAGCAATATCATAAAGTCTATTCAAGCGCCTTGGTTTATGGGTTTGAAGAGGCTCTACAAATCCCGTACAAGAAAGAAAATCTGGACGTGAAAAATGTGGAAGGCTGGCCGGTGGATAAAATCAACTACGTCCCAAATGAATTAAAAGAAAAACTCGTTCCCGCCCTGCAAGCTCCATGGAAGAAGTTTCAAACCAACCTTGAAAAAAAATATGGTACAGAAGTGGCAAACCGCTGACGTTCTAACCCAGTTTTAAAAGTAGCCAGCCTGCGATTCCTTTCTGCCCATTCAATTCTTTATTAGAACCGTTCCAGACTGCGATGGCCATTAAAACCGATTGTTTAAACTGAACATCATTGGCATTGGCATTGGTTAAAGAGCGGTTGAAAATCAGGCGCCACCTATTATTTTTCCACACTGCCACGCCTTTTACATCCTGCTGGCGTTGATCGGTCAGAGTGCTGAAACCTTCCGCGTTTAAATCCTCAATAGTTTGAAATATAAGCTGGGAGTTGGGATTGTCTCTCACTCCGGGTTGCCCCCTTTCTCCGCCCACCGATTTCCATTGCCAGATATTGACGGGCTTTCCCGCCTCGCCCATCGTTATCGATGGGGCCTCCTTATTGGCAGTAACCGGAAACATCACCGCTGCCCGGTCGACATATAACGCAGAATGGTCAAAGTTACTATCCCGGGTCGTGTCATTCCATTCCAGCATGATGACTATGTCCGAATTATTTTTTGCGGCACGCACCGCGACTTCCCTCGTGGAAGGATTCGGCCATTTCGGATTTGTGATCATCTGCGGTCCGAGTTCCACCTTGACTGAAACAGGTCCTCCGTCCCAAAAAGGATCATAGGGATCTGCCGGCAAGGCTCCGTCATGGCTGGTCACTTGTATAACAGGGCCACAACTTTCATCCTGCAGACAATCTTCAACATTCACGCCGCAGGCAGAGATGAACAGCACCCATAGCGCAACTACCACCCGCAAGCCAAATGGCTTCATTCTTTTTTCAGTCATGGGAAGAGAATCAGGATTAATAATTTTCGATCAGGTTTTCAAGTTCTTTTTTCAATTCGGGGGTATAAGGACCAACCAGAATCAGGCTCAGTTTTTCCGGAACAAAAGTCCGGCGGGCAACCTCAGTGATTTTTTCTTTCGAGATTGCCAGGATCCGGTTTCGTTCTTCTTCCAGGGACATCTCTTCTGAATAAAGGTAAGGAAAGGCATAACGTATCACCTGTTTGTAAGGATCGTCCAACTCTGAATCCAGATCAAACATATAACGTTTTTTCACATGCGCAACTTCATCATCAGAAGGCCCCAGGCTGGTAAATTTTTCAATCTCATGGAGGAGGGCTTTTGTAACCTCAATGAGCTTTTCCGACCGCGCCGTTACATCAAA
>DODH01000156.1:2495-5298 GCA_003545625.1 Nitrospina sp. | reverse complement strand
GCCGCGCTCCTCCCTAAGCACTCTCTGTAGTCGGGAGGTAAAACCATCATCAAAGACCCGGCTGATCAGCCCTAGAGTCAAAAAATCCTCATGATTGTAAGAACAGGATCGAAAACAAATTTGCAGTTCGACCTGGCTGTCTGAATCGTGCTGGAAAAGAAACTGTGGCCGGGACTGTTCATCGGAAATACTTCCCACAAAATGGTTTTTTGAAATCGGCGCCACACCATTAGAAAAAGTGGAAAAATATTTTTCTGATAATTGAAGATTGCGATTATGCTCAATGGGCCCCGCCATCGCCAGAACCATGTTGCCGGGAACATAATGGGCATTGTAGTAATCCCTCAACATTTCCACAGTAATCTTTTTAATCGTCTCTTCCGTCCCAATGGTAGGCCAGGACATCGGCGTTCCAGGATAAAGCAGTTTGCATGCATGGTTGTTGATGTCTACATTCACGCCCTCTTCGTTGAGGTCCTCATAGTACTCCTCAAGAATAATTCCGCGCTCAAGTTCAATCTCTGGAAATGTCGGGGAATAAAAGAACTCGGAAAAGATTTCCATTCCTTTTTCCAATTGCGAGATATGCGGGCTGAACCCGTATTGCGTGTATTCCCCAAGAGTGGAGGCACGAAGATCCCGACCGATATTCTCGAATTCCATATTCAGGGAGATCGAATCGGGATACTTCCGGTTACCCCGGAATAGCATATGTTCCAGGAAATGGGAGATTCCATTGTTCTCCTCATTTTCAAAGCGCAAACCGGCTCGGACAAACATCGACACTTCCATGGTGTGAATATGCGGCATTTCCACCGTCACCACTGTCAAGCCGTTAGGCAGGACATCTGTAAAATATTTTAATGAGAATTCCGTAATTTCCATATTTCCTGTAATATAAAAACCCATAATTAAAAGCGGAAAGGCATTATCGCACAAACCCCTGACCAACTCCCAAAAAGATATGAGCAAGGTAGAATGGGCGCAATCCGATTACGCCATCGGATTAGACTTCATCACGCAAAATGAAGAGCAGGCAAAGGCTTCAGCCTTGCTGGATGCAGGATCGGGGGTGACCGTGGCCCTTCCAGCAGGCCTACCGCTATACGGAATGAGGCTCTACAGCGCTTTCATTTTGTCCCCGATTCTCCTGTTCATTCTGATTGTGGCCTATTTCCTGATAGTTTTCTTGTTTTCCGGCCATGGAACAGCGGCAACACTTTTCATGGTTATCAGCGGGTGCATTTTTATGCTGTGGGGACTGGGAAGGGTTTTGCAGGTTTTATTTTCGGTTCGCGAGCTTTTTACGAGAAAATTTTTCACGACCCTGAGCAAAAAAGGAGTGGCCATGCATTTTTCCCGCTGGCATTTTCTGTTTCAATCCCAAACCGCCATTGCCTGGAATGATGTTGAATCCACGCGGGTAACTACTGCCCTGTTCCTTCCCGGCCTGCTTGTGGGAATCCCTAAAACCACAATTTTAGAAATCACCGCTAAAAATGGTGAACTCTTGAAAATTCCTTTTCATCCCAAGAACACGCAATCCGTAATTGCGGTGATCGGCAGAAAAACCCAATCCCAGTCGGGAACACCTGTGCAATGGCCGGAAGAATAAAAATTTTCACGACGCATTCCTGCTATTCAAATAAAATGGCGTCTTCCCCCAGAAGAGCCTGAATCTGCTCAATCACTTCATCAGAAGGTTGAATGCGCAGTTCCTCCGCCACCGTGACCACACGCTCCTTGTCATCCGGAAAGATGAAATGCAGTCGAGTGTCGTTAGTGCCCTTGTGGGAAGCGAGAATCCCTTTTACCGCCATCAGGGTTTCGCGCTCCAATCCCAGTGTCCTGAAATGAATCAAGACTCGGCCGTGATGATGCTGTTTCGCCTGAGCAAGCGGAAAAACCGATTTCGCAATAACTTTTGGCATGTTGCCTTCAGAGTCCACTTCACCTTTTACAAGAAGCGGCTCTTCTGCCAACAAAAGATCCAGGACCTGGCTATAAATTTCGGGCCAGAGGATCACCTCAACAGACCCCTGCAAATCTTCAAGGGTGATGATACCCATCTTGTCGCCCTTGCGGGTAGTTTTAGGCAGATGCTTAATTGGGATTCCCGCCAAACTAACGGATTTTCCGTTCCCTGCTTCTGCTACGGAGGCTGAAGTCGCATCGGTGAACCAGGACAACTCTCGGGTAAATCCATCCAGAGGATGGCCGGTAATATAAAACCCAATACTTTCCCTTTCTAACTTGAGCCGATCCGCATCGCTCCATTCTTCAACGGTGACGTCAGATTGTTTCTCTTCCTCAACATCGAACGAATCGAACATGTTGGACTGTCCCAACTGCTCGTCTCTTTGTTTACCCTGCCCCCGCTCCATACAGGCTGGCAATTCCTTCATCATCCCTGCCCGGCTTCGTCCCAAGGAGTCGCAGGCACCGCTTTTGATCAAACCTTCAAAAACCCGCTTGTTGACCAACTGCATATCCACATTCTCACATAATTGTTCCATTGATGTGAACTGACCCAGCCCTTGCCTGGCCTCGATAATATTATCGATGGCTTTGCCTCCGACATTTTTAATGGCACCTAAACCAAAGACCAGCTTATTGTCGGATACTGAGAAGCTTCGCTGGCTCAGGTTCACATCCGGGGGTTGCACGGTAATTTTCATTTCCCGGCAATCGTGGATATAGCGCAACACCTTATCCGTGTTATCCATATCACTGGTGATCAAGGCACCAAAAAATTCCAGAGGGTAATGAGCTTTCAGATACGCCGTCTGATAAGAGATCTGTG
>DODH01000156.1:0-2116 GCA_003545625.1 Nitrospina sp. | reverse complement strand
CAGGTCAAAAATCTTTTTAGATTTTTTTCCATCGACCTTTTTTTCCTGCGACCCTGTCATAAACTTTTCGCGCTGGGCGGCCATCTCCTCCGCTTTCTTCTTGCCCATGGCCCTTCGCAGCAAGTCTGCATCGCCCATGCTGAACCCAGCCAACACACTGGCGATTTTCATTACCTGTTCCTGATACAAAATGACTCCATGCGTTTCCTTGAGAATAGACTCCAACTGCGGCAGGTCATATTTTTCCTCCATCGTTCCATGCTTGCGCTTGACATAATCATCAACCATGCCGCTTTCCAAAGGACCCGGCCGGTACATAGCCAAAAGCGCAATGATGTCCTCAAAATCGTCCGGCTTTAATTTTTTAAGCAGGTCGCGCATGCCCGAACTTTCCAGTTGAAAGACCCCTAGCGTTTTTGCATCGCAAAGGAGTTTAAAGGTAGCAGGATCATCCAGGGGAATAGCACCAATGTCCAACTCGACATTTTGAGACTGTTTAATCATCTTTAAGGCATTGTCAATCACCGTCAGAGTTCTCAACCCTAGAAAATCCATCTTCAGCAGGCCCAGCATTTCCACACTGCCCATAGCATACTGAGTCACCACATCGTCGTTACCGCCTTTATAAAGCGGACAAAACTCTGTAAGGGCTTTGGATGAAATGACCACACCCGCTGCGTGAGTCGAGCAGTGACGCTGTAAACCTTCCAGATTTTTTGCGATATTCAGCAGTTCATCTACATTTGTGTTTTCCTTGCGCAATTTGTCAAATTGCTTTTCTTCCTTGAACGCATCATTAAGAGTGATGTTCAGCTTGTTGGGAACCAGTTTTGCCAACTTATCGACCTCGCCATAGGGCATATCCAAAACCCGCCCAACATCGCGGATGACGCCCTTTGCGTTCATACTGCCAAATGTGATGATCTGGGTGACGTTCTGGTTGCCGCCATATTTTTCGGTGACATATTTGATCACCTCGTCCCGCCCATCCATGCAGAAATCGATATCAATATCCGGCATGCTGACCCGCTCAGGATTCAGGAACCGTTCAAACAGCAAGCCGTATTGCAGAGGATCAATATCGGTAATTTCGAGGGCATAAGCCACCACACTGCCCGCCGCAGAACCGCGACCAGGCCCGACCGGAATGCCATTTTTCTTGGCGTAGTGAATGAAATCCCACACGATGAGAAAATAGCCGGGATACCCCATCTTATTGATAATCCCCAGTTCCCGGTCCAACCTCTTTTCATAAATTTCCCGGTCAAATTCAATCTTCCGCCCCGCCAGTTCGCTAAACCTCTTTTTCAAACCTTCACGGGAGCGTTCATCAAGATAAGTCTCGAGGGTATAAGATTCCGGGATGGGGTATTCCGGTAAGTTGAGCTTGCCAAACTCCAGCTCCAGTTCACACCGCTCGGCAATTTTCAAGGTATTCTCAATCGCCTCGGGGGTCTCCTTGAACAGGGCGATCATTTCTTTTGGCGATTTGAAATAGAACTCATCTGCGGGATACTGCATGCGGTAAGGATCGCTGATGGTTTTTCCCGTTTGAAGGCACAACAAAATTTCATGCGCCCGGAAGTCCTCCCGGTCAATATAGTGACAATTGTTGGTGGCCACCACCGGGAGCCCCAGCTTTTTACCGATGCCGATGATTTCCTTGTTGATCCTGTCCTGGTTTTCCAGTTGGTGGTTTTGCAGTTCGAGAAAAAAGTTATCCTCGCCCATGATCTCCGCATACTGGGCGGCCACCTTGATCGCACGAGGAACATTCTCCCGGTTCACGTTATGGGCGACCTCCCCACGAACACAGGAACTCAAGGCAATCAAGCCTTCCGAATATTCCGCTAACAGTTCCTTGTCGATGCGCGGCTTGTAATAGAACCCTTCCAGATATCCTTTGGTCACCAGCTTCAAAAGGTTTTTATAACCCTTTTCATTTTCAGAAAGAAGAATGAGGTGGTAAGACGCGTCACGGAGATTGTCCTTGGAGGTTTTTTCGTGGCGGCTCTCAGGTGCGACATACACTTCGCACCCGATAATCGGCTTGATGCCATGTTTTCTGGCGGCGTTATAAAATTCCACCGCCCCGAACATGTTGCCATGGTCGGTC
>DODH01000049.1 GCA_003545625.1 Nitrospina sp. | reverse complement strand
GCGGCTACTCGCCGGGCATCCAAAGACACAGGTGAGAAGGTATCGGCGGAGTGAAGCCTGCCCCTTTGGTTTGTTCAGCACGCGTACGTTTGCCTGTTAAAAGGTCGATTAACCAGCCCGATTGCGCCGTTTCATCGATGGTGGGCGAACTTTCAGTGGAAACAAGATAGTAACGGCGTTTATTTTCATCGATTAAGGAAATGGAAGCGTCGTCATGGGCGGGGGTGAACACGTCACCAGTTTGAGCGCTGAACCCGTCAGCAAGAACACCGTTCATATACCGAAGAACATAGAAGGCTTGACGCGGGTTGTAATACCGATCGACAACGCCGTGACGTCTGTAGTAGCCGCGGTCGACATCTGCGAACGTATCAATGTAGACATGCATGTTGCTATGCGCTGCAGACACAACTAGGGCCTCGGCAGCCCGATTTGCAACCCAATCATCGTCGAGCGGTGTTGAGCCAGGACTTCCCGTAGTCATCCGGATATGGAGCGACGCCTTGAGTCCGGGCACCCGGCAAACATCAGCAACATCTTGTGCGGCCCGCCACGGTGCCGTCTCTCCGGAAATTCGAAAGACGACGCCATCGACGTTATCCCAATCGGCCACCTCGGCGAGTTGCCTACCATCATCCGGCGTAAAGCCGTGACTGGTCGTGTGGTAGTACTTCTCACCGTCGCGCACCAATTCATCTATCGAGCGAAGTTTTGACACAAATATCGATATCCCAGCAGCATTCGCTGTCGGTGCCACCGCCTCTACCACTGAAGGCAATTTTTGGAAAAGGTCGCTAATTTCCCAAATGTCGATCAGACCGCGGGATTGTGAGATGGCGTCCAGCGCACGACTATCGGGAATTCCAAATGAGAACAGTGTGAAGAGAATGCCAAGTCGGGCACAGTCATCAAGCCGCGCGCGATGATCAGGATTGAGAAGGTCCCGCAGTGGAATACGCAACCGCCTCACCCCCATATCCAGGAGAGCCATCAGGGCATAATCGTTCCGCGTTTGTTTGCGATCGAATTCGTCCAACGCACCTGACGGCGGGACTTCGATCACCTCAAGCCAGTTCTGGCGCATATCGAACCCAAACCGGGTATTCGAATTCTGGCGGGGATGGATGGTCGCAACGTCATCTTGAGGCTCAATGGCTGATCTGTCGGGCGCGGAGACTTCGCCGTATGTCCTGACCCATTCGCAGATATGACCACTCTCATGCACGTGGACTAAAAAATATCCCAATTTTCCGATGTCATTCCGCCCGGATTCCATCTCCGGAGTGGGGACCACCCGGTAAATCTCGGCGTAGTCCAGGCGGACGAACGCGGTCGACGGCAGAAGGTAGCAATCCGTTCCACGGTAGTGATTATACCAGACATTGTGGACGTGTCCGGCAAACAGGGCTTCGACACTATGGTGTTCCATCAAGTCCAGGATCCAGGACCGACCGGGGTCGGTTAGGTTGTCGTAATGATCCTGCTCGTCAGGATAAGTGAGAAACGGCGGGTAATGGCAGTTTAGAAATATTCGCTTTCCCTGATCAGTGGCTGCCGCCAACTCGGTCTCGATCCACGCCGCCTGCTCGGCTTCGATGCTGAGGCCGGAATTTATTATTTGCGAATCGAAGAGTATGAAACGGCAATCCCCGTGATCGAAAGCTCGATAATTGGCGCCAAAATGTTCCTTCCATAACGCGATGAATTCATCCTGAACGATGCACGTGGGACTCCAATCACAGGGCTTATCACCGATATCGTGATTACCCGGAAGGACGTGAAGTGGGTGATCCAAATCGGCGACCTGCTCTTTGAATTGTTCGGCGGCCCGTCGGTACAGGTGTGGGACGGCTGGAACTGGATGCAGCAGGTCGCCCAAGTGTATGACAAACGCCAAGTTTCGCCTGTTTAGATCTTGAACAACAAACCGCATGCGGCCGTTGGATAGTTTGTTGACCGCAAATTCCGAGTTGGATTCGGTTTCTCCCTGGTTCAGATGTGTGTCCGTAATCACGGCATAGGTAAACAATTTCTTCCCGAGTTCGTCTGGCATCAAAAGGCCTCCTATAGTTGACAGTTGGTGTTTTTGTAGGATGGAAAGAGATCGCTCTCTTTTCCATTCATGATTTTTTCAAGATCTTGTTGCAAACACTCAAACCACTCATCCTCCTTTATTCTTCTTTCGATAGCGCCAACTCCTTTTTCTTTCCTCTAATGATGAAAATTATGGAGAACAGCGTCAGTATTAAAAAGGTCAATGCAATCGGCTGTGTTACAAAAACAGTTAAATCTCCCTGTGACATGATTAAAGATCTTCGCAGACCGTCTTCAAATAATGGAGACAGAATGAAAGCAATGACAAACGGCGCCAGGGGGAGTCCAAACATCAACATGAAATAACCCATGCCGCCAATGATAAGCATCAGCCATACGTCAAATAGCATGTTGTTGGATGCATAACAACCGAAGACACATAGAATAAATACAATGGGAAACATGACCTCCCTTGGAAAGTGGCTGATGAGGGCCGCCCACTTTAAAGCCATTTTACCGATACCGAATACAATAAAGTTGATCACGATCATGGCGAAAAAGATGCCGTAAATGATATCGATATGCTTTACAAACAGTAACGGCCCGGGGGTGAGCCCCTGGATCACAAAAGCCCCCAACAAAACCGCCGTGGTTTTATCCCCCGGGATTCCCAGGGTCAGCAGTGGAATCAAGGTGGGACCACAAACCCCATTATTCCCCGCCTCAGCTGCAGCAACCCCTTCCAAAGAGCCATTGCCGTATTCTTCAGGATGTTTAGAAACTTTCTTTGATCTGCTGTAATTAAGAAAGGATGCGGAAGCCGCCCCAACGCCCGGAATAATTCCGATGATGCTACCGACGATGGCACCGCGAAAAATCGTCGGGAATATCCCTGTAAACTCTTTCCAGGTGATCTTGTTCTCCTGCGTGCTGACCACTACATCCGTGTCGAGGATGGTTGTTTTTTCCGGATGAAGCTTTTTCCCCTTGAGCTGGTGTATTATTTCCGGAATGGCAAACAGACCGATGAGAACCGGAACCATGTTCAATCCACCGGTCAGATTAATGTTTCCAAAAGTAAATCGGGTGACTCCGTATAACGAATCCATTCCCACGGTGGCCAATAGCAGTCCCAGACCTCCTGAAATAAGCCCCTTGATCAAAGACTTACCAGAGACCGCTGCAATAATGGTCAACGAAAAAATAATAATCGCAAAGAACTCAACCGGTCCTATCATAAGGGCAAGACGGGCAATCTGAACCGCTGCCAAAACCGTGATGATGTCGCTGAGAAGGTCGGCTATTACCGATGCATAAAGTGCCATATCCAGGGCTTTTTTACCCAGCCCCTTACGAGTCAGGGCATATCCGTCCATGACCGTAGCGGCTGCACCCGGAGTTCCGGGCGTGCCGATCAGGATTGCCGACATTGACCCGCCGTAAACACCTGCCTTATATATGCCGAGCAGGAAAGAAATGGCCACCACGGGTTCCATAGAGAATGTGAACGGCAGCGCGAGTGAAACGGCCATGACAACGGTCATACCTGGTAAAGCGCCGATTACGATTCCGGTCACCACACCGAAAATCATGCCTAATAATACATTCCATTGAAAAAAAAGTTGTAACCCCAGCAACAAGTGATCAACCATTAAATCTCACCTAACTAAAAAGTATTCCCTTGGGAAATTGCACGTTAGCTATATCATGTAAAAACAGGTAGAGGAGGAGCGGAACAAGGATCATAATGCTCAGCACAAGGAGCCACTTTTTCTGCCCAAAAAAGACCATCAAAGCGCCTAAAAAAAGGATACTGGGGATCAGTATACCGAAAAGTTCAACCGCCAGTATAAAGAAACAACATGAGACCCAAATAAGAACGGCTATCCTATGTCCCCGCCTCCCCTCTGCCGTCAGAGCCTCTATTCCGGCCGGTTGCATCCCTTTCTTTGATGAAGAATTTTTCAAACGGGTGATTGAACGAAAGAAGAGGAGGAGGGCCATAAACCCAAGAAAAACAGTAAAAACCCGGGGGACAAAGGCAGGGGATAAATACGTCGATTTAATATAGCCCGGTTCATTAATCTGTGAGGGGATGATAATGAACAGAATCACAACGGAAAAGAAGAGGAGCACAAAGGTTAATACAATATCCAATTTAATCTCTTTGTCCATCCTTTATAATACTCCGGGTAGGTGAACCTTTCTAGATAAATTAAAGCCACCTGCACAAATGAGACGGTGCAGGTGACTTTAAGCGTCGTTCTAATCCGTCAACAGGTTATTGTCGATGGCAATTTGTCTAAAGCTCTTGAACTGAGATTCCATGTATGCCGTAAAATCGGATGGCCCGAGGTAGGCTGGAATCGA
>DODH01000095.1 GCA_003545625.1 Nitrospina sp. | reverse complement strand
TTCACCAGTGCTGACAGCAATGGGTATACCTTTTGATAAAATCAACTCATCTATTCGTTTCAGTTTTGGTTGGAGCAATACAACGGCAGAAATTGAAAAAGCCGTTAAGATTTTGGCACAAACCGTATCATTAAATCGGACTGGAACCCCTGCTGACGTGAATAAAAAACTAATGAAAACCCTTTAAAATTCGATAAATATGAAATATATTGAGGGGAGTGAACCATTCACAATGAGGTTGACATTTTTGGGTCAACCCCATATAATTCATTGATTATTAAGGGGTAACTTATCCCTATTAGAATTTGATGGAGTTATATATGCCACCCGCCAACATTTTCACCCGCCTTATTTTAATTTTGGTTCTTTCCTTTTCTTTGCTTTTTACCAGTTGTAGCTATCTTCCCTGGGTCGGTGAAGATGACGATGACCTGGCTTTTGAAGAAGATTTTCCTTTTGAAGATGAGAGAGTGGACCGTGGTGAAAGGCGCCGTGGTAGAGGTGATGATGAGTTCAGCGCCAGTGAGGATGATTTTTTTGCTGAGGATAAGGGATTCTCTGATATAGATGCAGACGAGGATGGTTTTATAGAAGGGGACCCGGATGGATTTGCCAGTATAGACCAGCGCACTGACAAGAGTGAGTTGAAAGGTGATGTGGAAAGCCTTCAAAGTCAGCAAGAAGCGCTGATCAGCAAAGTTCGGGAACTGGAAGAGATTTTGAGCGTCTTGGAGCCCAAGATCAATGCTGCGAGCGAAAGGCTGGAGAGTGGCATCTCGTCGGTTACAGATTCTTCTGACTTTCTGGAGCCTGAAGTCGAGGATTTAAAAGCACAGATGGCCCGGCTTAACGAAGAGATCACCCGAATTAAAATGCAAAGATCCCAAGCCGCGCCTGTCCGCAAAAAGAGAGTACGTAGGACACGTGCAAAGAATCCCCCAGAGTATGACAAAGCTCTGGCGGCTTATCGGAGCAGGAACTATGACGAGTCCATTTTGCTATTCCAAAATCTGGACCTGAGCAATCCTCCAAATAAACTCAAGGATAATATTACTTTCTGGATCGGCACCAATTATGTGGCGCTGGAAATGTATGATGACGCGATCCTTCAGTTTGAGACGGTTTTAAACAAATTTCCCAGAGGGAACAAGGTGCACGACTCTCGTTACATGCTTGGTATTACCTATTCCAAAAAGGGGGAAACCAGTCGTGCGGTTGAAGTTCTGGAGGGTGCTTTGAAGAAGAATCCTCCTGCCGAAGTGCGTGGAAAAATCCTTGCACAATTAAACCAAATTCAGTAGCTAGCCTCCTTACTACCTTTCCCTGCCCCCCACTTATCGGTTGAAGCCGGTGGATTTTTGGGTTATTCTCCTTTCATACAGGCTGTGTTGTGCGCAGGCTTTTTCCTGTTGTCAATAACTCCTGACCCCTCTATTTACGGTGGTTTGAGATTTCGTTTCTTCATACAAAACCCTGTATTTTTCAATTAATATTGGTTTAGAATCATTTATTTCCCTAGAAAACTAAAATTCCAGCCGGAATGATAAAAAGGGAAGAAATCGAGTTCTTTTGTCATATATGATTAGGAAACACGGTCAATTTTACCTGACTATCTTATTCTTCCTTGATGCTTTGGCAGTAACTCTCTCCTGGTTGTTTGCTTATTTAATCCGTTTTAAATTGGAGCTCATTGCTCCTTCTGGTCCCATACCCAGTGAAAATATGTACTTGTATGCACTATTACCTATTTGGATGGTGTTTCTTTTAAATGGCCGGGTGTTTGGGCTTATTTATCCATCAAGCACACAATCCAGACCTAACCAGTTTTTTGGGGTTTTGAGGTTGACCTCCGTATCGGTTCTTATGTTAATGGCCTTCACGTTTTTCATCCGTGATTTAACCTTTTCCCGGATCATGGTCGTTTATTTCTGGATCATCGCTACTATTATGTTGTTTCTTTCGCATCAACTAGTGGGTTTCCTGGTCAAAGAGATGCACATTAGGGGAGTGAATCTCAAGAAAGTGTTGATTGTAGGGGCAGGGAAACTTGGACAGAAAGTTGTGGAACGGCTGGAAAAACACCCGGAAATTGGTTTTTCGGTAGTGGGCTATTTATCCCACTCTCCCGAAAAAGTGGGGAAGACTTTTATGGACCATAAGGTTTTAGGCGTTTATCAGGAGTTGGTCCGAGTTATTCGTGAAAATAAAGTGGATCAGATTTTTATTGCGTTGCCTTTAAAGGCCCATGATCGTCTTGAGGAAATATTAACCTCTCTGGGGGAGGAAACTGTTGACATTAAATTGGTGCCCGATCTCTTGCGCTATATGGACTTACACTCAGGAGTGGAAGAACTTGATGGAATGCCGCTGATAAATCTCTCTGAATCTCCTCTTTACGGATGGAATATTATATTGAAGCGGGTTTCAGACATTGTCTTTTCCGGATTTGCCATCATTTTGACCTTTCCCGTTATGGTTCTCGTTGCGATAGCCCTAAGGCTGGAATCCCGTGGACCGTTAATATATCGGCAGGAGCGAATGGGGTTGGATCGTGACGTGTTTTGGATGTACAAGTTTCGATCCATGAAAGCTGAGGCTGAGGATCAAACCGGACCGGTTTGGGCCAAAGAAAATGATGATAGGCGCACCCGAGTCGGTACGATTTTAAGGTCGACTAGTTTGGATGAGCTTCCTCAATTGTTCAATGTATTCAGGGGGCAAATGAGCCTGGTCGGTCCACGGCCTGAACGGCCTGTGTTTGTGGACGAGTTCAAAAAATCCATTCCCTTTTATATGTTGCGATTGAAGATGAAGGCCGGTGTAACCGGGTGGGCTCAAGTAAACGGTTGGAGGGGGAATACCTCTTTGCAAAAAAGAATAGAGTTTGATTTATATTATATTAAAAACTGGTCTTTATTATTTGATTTGAAAATTCTTGTTATGACCTTATGGAAAGGGTTGATCAACCGGCATGCCTACTGATTCTAAAGTCATAGCTGTTATTCCCGCGCGTTGGGCCTCCTCCCGGTTTCCTGGCAAACCCCTCGCTCTCATCAAAGGGAAACCGATGGTTCAATGGGTTTTTGAACAGGCCTGCAAAGCGAAAAGTGTTTCAGAAGTGATTATTGCCACCGATGATGACCGCATCTTTAAGGCCGTGAATGGTTTTGGTGGAAATGCAGTCATGACCTCGTTGGACCATGAGTCTGGAACCGACCGCATTGCCGAGGTGGTTCGTGATAGAGAATGTGAGATCGTTGTGAATGTGCAGGGCGATGAGCCGTTGATTCCACCTGGAAATATTGATCGTATAGTTCAGCCTTTGCTGGAAGGAGCTTTAGAGTCGACCGTCACGTTGAGGATTTTAATTAAAACACACGATGAATTGATGGATCGAAATATTACAAAGGTTGTAGTGGATAGTTCCAATTCAGCATTATATTTTTCCAAAGCTCCCATACCCTGGAATAGGGATGAATGGGGAGGTGATTCGATGCAAAATTCATCATTCGACCCCTTGAAACCTTTCTGGTATAAACATATTGGCCTGTATGCCTACAGGAAAAAATTTTTGATGGAGTTTGGAGGTTTGCCCGAATCGGGTCTTGAGAAAATAGAAAAGCTTGAACAATTGCGCATCCTTGAGAGTGGATTCAAAATTAAAGTCGTTGAAACGAACCTGGACTCGATCGGTGTGGATTGTGAAGCGGATTTGGCGATGATAGAAAAGCGTTTGGCTGTTTTACCCTGAACCTGAAATTGATGAGGAATATTGATTGTTAAAACGAACTAACGGTAAAAAAGTAAAATACATCTTCGTCACAGGTGGAGTTCTATCATCTTTAGGCAAAGGGATTGCGGCTGCGTCCATAGGTAGTTTGCTGGAATGTTCCGGTCTTAAAATAACCATCCTCAAGCTTGACCCCTACATCAACATAGATCCGGGGACGATGAATCCGTTTCAGCACGGAGAAGTTTATGTGACCGATGATGGGGCGGAAACCGACCTGGATCTAGGGCATTACGAACGGTTCACCCACGCAAAAATGCGCCGGGCCAATAGCGTCACCGCCGGTCGCATTTATCATAATGTCATTCAAAAAGAACGCAAAGGGGAGTATTTAGGAGCCACGGTTCAGGTGATTCCCCACATTACTGATGAAATCAAAAAGCATATCCGCTTGGTTGGCAGTGGCGTGGATGTGGTGATTTGTGAAATCGGGGGGACAGTTGGTGATATTGAAAGCCTGCCTTTTCTGGAAGCCATTCGTCAGTTTCGCTTTGATGTTAAACCCAAGGATGTACTTTATGTTCACCTGACTCTTGTTCCTTATATTAAAACCGCAGGTGAATTAAAAACCAAACCCACTCAGCACAGCGTTCAGAAACTGCGGGAAATTGGTATTCAACCAGATGTCCTACTATGTCGAACTGAGAAAAAACTTTCTAAATCCATCAAAGAAAAAATAGCTTTGTTTTGCAGTGTCGAGACAAACTCTGTCATCACCGCTATGGATGTCACCTCCATTTATGAAGCCCCGCTTAGTTATGAAAAAGAGGGAATTTGTAAAATCATTCTGGAAAAATTAGGGATAAAGGGAAAAGAGCCGAATCTGGAACGGTGGCAAAAGATCAACCAGGTTTTGCAAAAGCCGGATGGCGAGGTCAAGATAGGAATTGTGGGCAAGTATGTGGACTTGAAAGAGTCCTATAAAAGCCTTACGGAGGCTTTGGTTCATGGAGGGATTGGTAATAAGGTCCGTGTCATTTTTGACTGGGTGGAAGCAGAGGCCCTTGAAAAAGAGAACGGGATCACGTTGTTGAAAGCATGTGACGGGGTTCTGGTCCCCGGAGGATTTGGAGAACGGGGTATCGAGGGCAAGATCAGAGCGGTCCAGTTTGCCCGGGAAAACAAGGTGCCTTATTTTGGGATTTGCCTCGGCATGCATTGCGCTGCGATTGAGTTTGCGCGGAATGTTGCCCATCTCAAAAACGCAAACAGCGGCGAGTTTTCCACTACATCCCCCTATCTTGTTATTGATCTCTTGCCCGATCAGAATACCAAAGGAGATAAGGGCGGAACCATGCGTTTGGGGGAATATCCCTGCCAATTGAGAAAAAAATCCAATGCTTATAATGCGTATGGAAAAAGGGAAATTGAAGAGAGGCACCGTCATCGTTATGAATTCAACAACATGTACCGCATCCAATTGGAAGAGGCAGGCCTGGTCTTTAGCGGCTTATCGCCCAACGGCAATCTGGTGGAAATCATAGAAGTGAAAGACCACCCCTGGTTCCTGGCAGGCCAGTTTCATCCAGAGTTTAAATCCTCCCCAATGAATCCGCACCCCTTGTTCCGGGACTTCATTGCCTCATCCCTCAAGTACAGAAGCAATAATCATAAGAGCTGAATCAAGGCGCTTTTTATATACTAGCCAAGTGCTTTAATACTCTAGCTTGATAATTGTAGGAATTGACACCCGAGCCATTGTAGCGACGCATGGCATAAGGCCAGTCGCAGGGAAAGTTTTTGCGGATCGGAACACCTTTGTAAGAGCCGGGGTGGTATTGGGTTTTCTTGAAGGTATTTTTGGAGCCTTCGTAGTAGGGGGTTTCTTCTGCTACGATATCTTGTTTTCCCACCTTCATTGCGCAGGTTTTACAATCCGTTAAATAGCGCGAGTCATTTTCTTCATATTGACAGACTAACGGTTTTTTTTGAGTTCTACCATCGGCAAATCGGTCATCTGCGCGTCTTCCTACGGGTGGACCGGTGACAAAGTATTCAAATTTGTCCCTCAACTCTGCAATAGCTTTGCTGATGTTTCCTCGTATACCGACCATGAAGTTTTTGACTTCACTTTTCTTCGGCGGGTGATGAAACAGGGTGAATTGTCCCAGGCCATAACCGCGCGAAGTGATGATATATTTTTCCCCTGCGTTGGTGTCCATTCCCACCACTATATAATTGTCCTCATCAGCACCACGGGGAACATAGAAGTGCTTGAGGTTGGATTCCTGTTTAAATATGGCTTTCAGGAAAGGGAGCGGGACATCGGTAGAAGTCAAAGCATCCAATTGCGCAATAACTTCCCGGTTCGCGTCTTTAGGGTTTTCGGCGAAGGGGAGTTTGGGATACTTTTTATCATCCAGCATATCAGAAATGCATTGGGCCAGCTTCTGATCGACTACACCCGTTACATCGACCACACGTCCTTTATTGTAATCGATGATAGAAACCGGAGCCTCTCCATCATTCTGAGAACCAAAGTTGTTGAGCAGATCGTGTTGCAGAGCTTTGACGGCCCGCTCGGTTCCGCGCCCAAAACCACCATCAATCCAGCGAAACAGATAACCCAGTTGCCTGAGATCTCTTTGTAAATCTTTGATCTGAGATTTGGATGCGGTAGTCGAACCCCGCTTTAAAATAAGGCCAGATTTTTTGTAGCTTCTAGTCGGCATAAACTTCTTTTGCCAATGAAATAAGTTGAATTAATAAGGAGAGTTTATTACCTCTTATGATATTGGCATATCATAGCGTTCTTTATATTTCTTAATTCGTGCGAGAGTCTTTTCTTTTTTATCCCACTTGTTTACCCTGAGCCAGTCAATGGAAAGCTTTTCTGCGATAATTTTCTCGACCTCATCGTCTTCCCAGTAACCGGTGTGACTGAGGGGGGTGCCTCCAGAAATAAATGAGCCGACAGAAACATTCAGGTCGGCAGTCACCACTTTTTTACAATACGAGTTTACCGGGCGGATAGGGTAACCGACAATATCATCCTCATCGAACAGGTTGATCCAGACCCCATTTTCATCCTGGACCTTTTGCGGCTTGAAATTTGCGAAGGGGTTTCTTTCGGATTGATGGTTGTAAAACCGGTTGGCATACAGGGCTATCGGGCTTCCCATGGTGAAAAAGTTTGAGAAGATGAGCTGGTATTTAGGTTCAAGTGTGTCTCGCTTGTCGTATAAATAATTCGATAGAACCACTGTGCCAAGACTGTGCGAGACAACGGTAAGAAGGGTGTTCTGATTTGGGTTGGTGTCACCTGACAAATTTTGAATCAGACCATCGATTCGGGTTTGGATAGCATTGTACTGTGAATAAACATCCGAAGCCTTAGCCTTGAAATAGGAGATGGCGTCGCCGAGATAATCGACAAAGAATTTTCGCGCTTTAATCCAACAACCTCATGCAGGACTTTAATAATCTGGCTTTCTGTATAACGCGTCTTCTTCATTATCATTCTCCTTTTTGCTTCGCATTATGCCGGAGAACTCTAATTATCAATGGACCTATTTTAAGGGAGGGTTACACTGTCATGCTGGTAAAAATGGGAAAATCGA
>DODH01000212.1 GCA_003545625.1 Nitrospina sp. | reverse complement strand
AACTCTTTGCTCGCCAAATAAAGTGACGGCTAATTGGCCCAACGCCGAGTGGCCCACCCTTCCAGTGCCCGCTCCAGGGCTTGAGCCCGACTCATCCACTCTCTACTAATTTTTGCAACGCTTCTTCATCCAATACCTGGATACCGAGTTGGCGGGCTTTTTTCAGTTTCGATCCGGCTGAGGTTCCCGCCACCAAATAATCGGTATTTTTGGAAACCGTTGCGGTGACTCGCCCTCCAAGGGATTGTATTTTCTCCTTGGCTTCCTCACGGGTGAATTGTGACAAGGTTCCTGTAAGAACAAACTGCCGGCCTTCGAGCAAGCCACCACTTTCGGGAGCATCTCCCTGTTCTTCCATAAGGATACCCCGTTTGCGCAAACGCTCAATTTCCTGCCGATTGGTGTCCCGATCCAAAAATGTTCTCAGGCTTTCGGCAATGACAGGCCCTATTTCATCAACCTTTTCCAGTTCGTCATAGCTGGTCTCTTGCAATCTCTTAAGAGATCGAAATCTCCGGGCCAGAATGATCGCTGTGCGTTGCCCCACATGACGTACTCCCAAAGCATGCAGGAACCGCGAAAGTCCAGCGGACTTACTTTTTTCAATTTCTTCGATCAGGTTCTGCGCCGACTTATCCGCTAAACGCTCGAGAGAAGCCACTTCATCTTTTTGCAGAGTATAAAGGTCAGAAAAGTTTTTGACCCGTCCCGAATCAACCAACTGCTCAATCACTGCCGGGCCAAGATGGTCAATGTCCATCGCCTTGCGGGAAGCAAAATACTTAAGTCTTTCTTTTAACTGCGCAGGACAAGCACTGTTCACGCAACGCCAAACCGCTTCACTCTCCGCACGGTAAATGGGAGCCTGGCATTCGGGGCAAACTGCGGGCATCTTAAAGGGTCTTCCCCTCTTACCTGTCTTCTCGGAAAATTCGATTACCCGGACCACTTTGGGAATAATTTCACCGGCTTTTTCAATCACCACCTTATCGCCAACGCGGATGTCTTTGCGTTTAATTTCATCTTCGTTGTGCAAGGTCGCCCTGCTAACAGTGGACCCCGAAACAAACACGGGGTGTAACTCGGCGACAGGAGTGATAGAGCCTGTCCTGCCCACCTGACAAACAATATCCAAAATTTCGGTCATGGCCTGTTCCGCTTCATACTTGTAGGCTACCGCCCAGCGGGGAAACTTGGAAGTCGTCCCCAGCTTCTTGCGGTAAGTCAATGAATTTAACTGAATGACCAGGCCATCCACTTCATAATCGAGCTCTTTGCGCTTATCTCGAAACTCCTCAATCAAGGCGAGTGCCGATTCAAAGTCTTTACACAGCCGGTTGTGTTCATTGATAGGAAATCGTAATGTCGACAATTTTTCCTGCAATTCATAATGGGTCTGAAAAGGATTGGCATCAAGAAAACCTACGCCATAAATAAATATGTCGAGCCTGCGCTCTGCCGTGATAGCAGGGTCAAGCAGGCGCAACGCTCCGGCGGCGGCATTTCTGGGGTTAGCGAAGGGCGTTTCCCCTTCCGCCTCCCGCTGAGTGTTAATGCGTTCAAACTCTTTTTTCGGCATAAAAACTTCACCACGCAGTTCGATGTGGTGAAAGGGCTCCGTATCAATTTTCAAAGGGATTGAACGTATGGTTCTTAAATTCGCCGTGATGTCTTCCCCTTGCAGGCCATCGCCACGGGTGGCTCCACTCACCAGCAAACCGTCTTCATAGGTGAGCGCCACAGCCAGGCCATCGAACTTCAACTCCACCACATATTCAATGGCGTCTTCAGGAACATCCGGGAGACCTTTGAGCACTCTCTGATGAAACGCCCGCAGCTCATCCACATTGTAGGTATTGTCGAGACTGAGCATGGGAACCGGATGCACGACCGCTTTAAAACGTTCATCTACTTTACCGCCCACTCGCTGTGTGGGAGAGTCGAGAGTAACGTATTCGGGGTGAGCGGCTTCCAGTTCTTCCAGACGGCGAAGAAGAGCATCATATTCCTGATCAGAAACGGTTGGGGAATTTTTGATGTAGTAGAGGGAATCGTACTGATGGATGGACTGTTTGAGAGTCTCGATTTCCTGTTTTGCCGTCATAGAAAAAGGGAATTTTTTATCAGGGTTCCAGGGTCACATAATACCCCTGCCGTCCACGCTGGACCAAGAGCAAAATACGATCCGGATTATTCATATCCGCAACGGCCTTATTGTAATCCTCTTCACTGTCCACACGCTTCTGGTTCATTTGCCGAATGATATCACCAGGATTGATACCGATTTTCCCGGCCGCACTGTTGGGAATCACTTCCATGACAACCATTCCCTTGGAAGCCATCAGCCTGTTGGCTCGGGCAAAACGCTCACTGTTCTCCTGGACTTGCAAGCCGAGCCAGTTTCGGGTGAATTCCTTGACATAACCTTTTGGGATGGATGTCACGCGAACCTTCCGTTCTATCATTTTGCCATCCCGCAAAATGGAAAACCGGATAACACTATCGACCGTATAAGAAGCCATACGGCCCCGGAAGTCCGATTTGTCTCTCACCTCATAATCATCGATCGCAATGATGATATCTCCGCGTTTCAAATCGGCTTTCCCGGCCGAACTTCTATCGGCGACACCAACAACGAGAACCCCTTTTTGCCGGTCCAACTGAAAATGGCGCAAAAGCTGGGTGTCCAACTCCTGCACGGAAACCCCCAGCCAGCCACGTCGGACTTTACCATAATGGATCAGTTCATCAACAATCCGCCTGGCATGGTCGATGGGAATAGCAAAACCAATTCCCTCTGCTTTTTGGAAGATGGCCGTATTGATTCCTATCAGGGAGCCATTGATGTTCAATAAAGGCCCACCGCTGTTTCCCGGATTGATCGAGGCATCGACCTGAATGAAGTCGCTATACACCTTGTTTTTTCCAGCCCGAATGTTGCGGTTCAATGCACTAATGATTCCTGTCGTGACTGTGTGTCGCAAACCAAAAGGGTTACCAATGGCCAGCACTTGTTCACCGACCATTAAATCATCGGACCTGCCCATTTCAATATAAGGCAGGAGCTTGCCTGAGTTAATTTTGATGATTGCTAAATCAGATTTGATATCCGAGCCGATGACACTGGCATCGAACTCCTGTTTGTCACTCAGGACGACATGGATCTTCGCAGCTTTGGCAATAACATGTTCGTTGGTGAGAATAAATCCTTCACCATTGATAAGAACCCCTGAACCCAGACTACGCTTTTGGCTTGCGGTGGGAGGAAGGAAATCCTTGAAGAACTGGTCAAACAGGTTGTTGCCAAAACCTCTGAAGGGATTCCGCGCTGACCGGGAAATTTCTGTTGTGTAAATATTCACAACAGCCGGGCTGACTTTTTCTACTGCCCGGACAAGAGGGGTTCTGCGATTATAGCGTTCATCCGCAAAAGCCAAGGGTGGCCCCATCACGGCAAACACAAAAATAACCCAGAACCATCTTGAGGGAATGCGCACGATAAAGCAGGATAAATAAGTGAAGAGCAAAGCCCTACTCAACTTTGACGGCAATATATATGGTACTCCCTCCCCGCTTGACCAGAAATAGGACGGACGAGCCCTTTTGCACAGAGGCCATGAGGTTTTGGTAGTCCCGCATGTCTTTGACAATGGAGCGGTTCATTTCCGAAATGACATCACCCCGACGGATACCCGCTTCTGCGGCGGCATTTCCGGCAGTCACATCGGAAACCAACACTCCTTCCACACTTTCCAATTTCAGGCTTTGTGCCAACTCCTCAGTAATATCCTGAACCTGAAGGCCCAGGGGATCGGCCTTGGCCACTACCGTTTCCTGCGAATCTTCCAATAATTCTATGCTAACGCTAAGCGTCATCCGGGAACCATCACGAATCACCTCCACATCTACCACGGAGTTCGGGCGTGTTGCGGCAACAATTTTGGGAAGGTCTTCCATATCCTTGACCTGCTGACCGTCAAACATGACAATAACATCCCCACGTTTTACCCCTCCCTTGGCAGCTGGGCCATCGGGAATCACATCGCCGACAAGAGCCCCCTCACTTTGGCTGAGGCCAAAAGATTTTGCCAGATCAGGGGTGATTTTTTGAATCATGACTCCCAACCAGCCACGGGTAACGGTTCCTCTTTCTCTCAGGTCCTTTAAAATTCCCTTGGCGATATCAATGGGAATCGCAAACCCAATTCCTACATTTCCGCCGGTATTCCCTGAAATAATAGCAGTGTTGATCCCAATCACGGCTCCTTCGATATTGATAAGTGGCCCACCACTGTTACCCGGGTTGATAGAAGCGTCCGTCTGAATGAATTCATCATAAGGACCCGCACCAATGCTCCGGCCCAATGCGCTTACCACGCCCACCGTAACGGTGTGGCTGAGACCAAAAGGATTACCAATGGCCACCACCCATTCCCCCACCTCCAGGTTTTCGGAGCTGCCTAACCTCAAAAAAGGAAAGTCCTTATTATCCCCCGATTCGCGGTTGATTTTAATCAAGGCAATATCGGTTTTGGGGTCCGAACCCACCAAAGTAGCGGAGTATTCTTTTTCACTTCCCTTATCATCAAGAATCACCACAATTTCACCTGCCCCTTCTATCACATGATAGTTGGTCAGGATATGACCCTCCTTGTCAATCACGAATCCGGAACCCATACCGCTACCGCGTTTTGGCCTTTGGTTCGGGTTTTCGCCGAAGAAACGGTCATAAAAATCACGAAAGG
>DODH01000129.1:6083-6510 GCA_003545625.1 Nitrospina sp. | reverse complement strand
TTGTTTAATCGAACCCAGGGAGCCATCGAGGAAGCCCGCCATAAGTTAGGCAAAGTCCAGGCAGAAAAACGAGCGATGGAAGTAAGCATAAAAAAGAATTTATTGGAAACCTATAACACTTTGGTCTTTTTCCACTCACAGGTGATTTCGATCAAGGCCGAGATACTTCCGGGAGCTCAAAAAGCTTTCGATGGAATTAACGAAGGTTATAGATTTGGAAAATTTGGTTATTTAGATGTGTTGGACAGCCAGAAAACTTTTTTTCAGGCAAAGAGGCAATATCTCGACTCTCTGGCTAATTACCATATTGCGGTTGCCGATATTGAAAGGCTGATTGGGGAACCCCTCGCGGCCTTCACTCCGACTGCAATAAAGGGGGAACCGGGACAATGAAGAAAAAATTTATACTTCCACTAATGTTGATCCT
>DODH01000129.1:0-5747 GCA_003545625.1 Nitrospina sp. | reverse complement strand
CTGATGGGGGTGTTCGTGGGCAGAATGATCCTGAACATGGATGTGGCTACTGTGGATCATGATTCGCACGAATCTACCCCTGAACAGGGAAATCCAATTGCAAGGGGACCGCATGGTGGTTGGTTGTTCTCTGAAAATGGTTTGCAGGTCGAAGTTAAAATTTTTGAAACTGGCATCCCGCCTCAATTCAGAGTTTATGTAACCGATGTTTCAGGCAAAACGGTGCCTCTCAATGAAGTGGACGTGGTCATTGATCTGCACAGGTTGGATCGGGTCGATGAAATTCATTTTAAGCCGGTTGGTAAATATCTTCTCGGTGATAAAGAGGTGGTCGAACCGCATTCATTTGACGTAAAAATCCATGCTCGCTGGAAAGAACAAAGCTATGAATGGGAGTTTGCGCAAATTGAGGCCAGGGTGGAGTTGCCTGACGAAGCGATTAAAAATGCAGACATCACCATCCAACCTGCAGGCCCGGTCAAACTGAAAAACCTGCTCCATTTATCCGGAGAAATCGGTCTCAACGAGGAGAAGGTTGTCCACATTGTTCCACGGCTTGATGGTGTGGTGAAAAAGGTTTTCAAGGATTTAGGCGACCGGGTCCGGGTTGGAGATGTTTTGGCTATTATTGAAAGCCGGGAGTTGGCCGATGCGAAAATCAATTATCTTGCCGCTACCAAACAGACCGATTTAGCAAAACTGGATCTGGAAAGACAAAGCCTCATTTTAAAAAACACATCCCAAATGCTGGACCTCCTGCAAAAGGAGCTGGATTTGGAAGAAGTGTATCGTGAACTGAAGGACCTGGTGATCGGAAAAAGCCGGGAACTGCTCATCCCCGCTTATGCGAAATTGAGCCTGGCAAAGTCTGTCTACCTGCGGGAGAAAAAATTGCTTGAGAAAGGAATTTCTTCGGAAGCTGAATATTTACTTGCCGTGGAGAACTACAAGAGCGGGGAAGCCAAATACATTGCCTTGCGCGAAAAGATAGCCTATGACGGTCAATGGGCGGTTCGTCAAAAAAAGAGAACTTATGAGATCGAAACACTCAAGCTCCAAACCGCCCGGCAAAAACTTTTTGCGCTGGGTTTAACAAATCAGGAAGTCGGCACGTTGTCCAACCAGGGAGAACATGCCTTTACCCAGTATGAGTTGCGGTCGCCTTTGGGAGGAGTGGTCATACAAAAGCATTTGACCACTGGAGAAGCGGTAAAAAATGATGATGATGTTTTTCTTCTCGCAGACTTTTCGGATGTATGGGTGAACATTGCTATCCCTGCCAAGGATCTTAAATACGTCAAGCTGGGTCAAGTTGTTGTCGTCAAGGATGACAATCTTGCAATAGAGGCCAAGGGGAAGTTGACGTATCTCGATTCCATAATAGACGAAAAAAACAGAACCGTTACGGGTCGGGTGGTTATTCCTAATGCTAAAGGGCATTGGCGGCCTGGAACTTTTGTTACGTTGGAACTGCTCCTTGAGGAACGCAGGGTTCCCATTGCTGTACCAACAAAAGCCATTCAAACGATTCGAGACTGGTCTGTTGTATTCGTCAAATACGGAAACTTCTTTGAAGCCCGGCCTCTGGAACTGGGCACAAACGATGGCAATTGGGTGGAAGTTCTCGAGGGCTTGAAAGCCGGAGAACAGTACGTAGTAAAAAATAGTTTTGTGGTGAAGGCTGAAATCGAAAAATCATCAGCCGTTCACAGCCATTAATTAAGGGCACCTCCAAAAACTATTTTTGGCCATGAGCAATCCTTATGAAATAAGGATTTGCGAGTTGCCCGAAAGAGAATTACTGAATTAATAGAAGCACTCTCAAGGGACTTTTCATGCTTGAAATAATTTTAAGGTTCTCCATCAAACAAAGGGTATTCGTGATGTTAGGAGCCTTGGCAATGGCGGTGCTGGGGGTATACAATTTTCAAATCCTGTCCATTGATGCGGTGCCTGATATCACCAATGTTCAGGTGCAAATCAATACCGAGGCGCGCGGCTTTACCCCGCTTGAGGTTGAGACACGTATTACCTTCCCTATTGAAACAGCCATTGCAGGAATGCCAAAGTTATCTTATACGCGTTCCATTTCCCGATACGGACTGTCACAGGTCACTGTGGTTTTTGAAGACGGTACGGATATTTATTTCGCCCGGCAATTGATCAATGGCCGCCTGCAAGTAGTGAAGGCAACTTTGCCTGCGGATATGGAACCCATCATGGGGCCGATCACCACGGGTCTTGGCGAAATTTTTATGTGGACGGTAGACGCGGACTCCAAGAACGGAAGTTCCTATTCGTCCACTGAATTAAGAACGATTCAGGAGTGGATCATCCGTCCCCAGTTGCGAAATATTCCAGGCGTTGCGGATGTCAACAGTATCGGCGGTTTTGTGAAGCAATATCATGTCGCTCCGAATCCTGAAAAACTGATGGCTTATGGAATCACTTTTCACAGTGTTATGGAAGCTCTGCTGGAAAACAATGCCAACATGGGGGCAGGCTATATTGAACACAACGGGGAACAATACCTTATCAGAGCTCCAGGCCAGGTATCAGGTATAGAGGATATAAAAAATATTGTGCTCGGTTCCCACCAGGGTGTTCCTCTTTATATTAAGGATGTGGCAGATGTGGGCCTGGGTAAAGAACTGCGGACCGGAGCCGCTACCAAAGACGGTGAGGAAGTGGTGCTGGGTACTGTGTTTATGCTGAAAGGCGAAAACAGTCGAACGGTTTCGTTAAGGGTGGCCGAAAAAATGAAAGCCATCAACCAGACTCTGCCAGAAGGCGTGGTGGCACGAACAGTCTATGACCGTACAGATTTGGTGAACGCTACACTTGTAACAGTAAGAAACAACCTCATAGAAGGGGCTTTATTGGTCATTGCCGTTTTATTTCTGTTCCTGGGTAATTTCCGCGCCGCTATCATAACTGCCTTGGTCATCCCACTTTCCATGTTGTTTGCGGTAACGGGCATGGTGGGCAACCGCGTCAGCGGCAACCTGTTGAGTCTCGGTGCCATCGATTTTGGCATCATCGTGGATGGCGCAGTCATCATTGTGGAAAATTGCAGTCGCCGATTAGCCGAAGAACAAAAAAGGTTAGGACGTATCCTGACCCGTGATGAACGTTTCGGACTTGTTGCTTATGCCACCAAAGAGGTTTCCCGGCCGAGCATCTTTGGCGGATTCATCATCATGATCGTATACCTGCCTATTCTTACTTTGACCGGGATTGAAGGAAAGATGTTTCAGCCCATGGCCTTCACTGTTCTGGCGGCACTGACGGGAGCCATGATTTTATCTGTTACCTTTATTCCCGCCATGGTAGCTCAGTTTTCATCAGGGCGTATATCGGAGAAAGAAAATCCGTTGTTGAAATGGATTCGCAATATTTACGAACCCATATTGAACTTTTCTCTGAATAATCGGCCCACAGTCATTACTTTTGCCGGAGTTCTTGTTGTCCTGAGCCTTCTTTTGTCCACTCGCATGGGAAGCGAGTTTCTCCCGACTCTGGATGAAGGGGACCTCGCCATCCATGCTTTGCGTGTTCCCGGTACCAGCCTTTCCCAGGCCGTTGCAATGCAGGACACGGTGGAGAAAAAAATCAAGGAATTGCCGGAAGTGGATTTCGTATTCGCCAAGATCGGTACTGCAGATATTGCCACCGACCCGATGCCGCCGAGCGTCGCCGATGTGTTCGCGATCATTAAACCCCGGTCCGAATGGCCCGACCCTGCCAGACCAAAATCTGACCTTGTCGACGAACTGGCGCACAAACTGGCCGAAGTCCCCGGTAACAAATACGAAATCATCCAACCGATTGAAATGCGTTTCAACGAATTGATAGCCGGTGTTCGCAGTGACGTCGCGGTGAAGGTTTTTGGCGATGATTTAGAAACCCTTGTATCTGTAGCGGGAGAAGTTGAGCATGTTCTTTCAGGGGTCCCCGGTGCTTCCGATGTCGGGGTGGAGCAAGTGACAGGACTTCCCGTGCTGACCCTTGAATTGAACCGAAAGCTAATGGCCCGGTTGGGACTAAATGTTTCCGCTGTGCAGGATGTTATAGCGATTGCCATCGGCGGCAAAAGCGCGGGACAGGTTTTTGAGGGAGACCGGCGTTTTGAACTTATCGTGAGATTACCGGAAGATATACGAACGAATATAGAACGTCTTAAAAGAATCCCTATAGCCCTGCCAAAAAGTTCCTCCAATGAGCAGGATATTTTCTCCCCAGTGAAGATACCTGGGAGCGGTCAAAACCTGAACTACATCCCGCTTTCCGCTGTGGCGGAGTTTTCTATTATAAAAGGCCCCAATCAGATCAGCAGGGAAAACGGCAAACGCCGGGTTGTCGTTACAACTAATGTCCGGGGTCGTGATCTGGGTTCATTTGTGCAAGAGGCTCAGAAGGCCATTGAAGAAAAAGTTTCTCTCGATCCTGGTTATTGGATCGCCTGGGGTGGGCAGTTCGAACATATGATTTCGGCCGCTCAGAGGCTGTGGGTCGTGGTCCCATTAGCGCTCTTGTTAATATTCCTCATGTTGTTTGCCGCATTTGGCAGGATAAAAGAATCGCTTCTCGTTTTTACCGGCATTCCGCTGGCCTTAACAGGAGGTTTCTTTTCTTTGTGGGTTAGAGGAATTCCCTTATCAATTTCCGCCGCAATTGGCTTCATTGCTCTTTCAGGTGTTGCCGTGTTAAACGGATTGGTGATGATTTCCTTCATAGGTGAATTACGGGAAAAGGGACTCCCCTTGGATGAAGCTATTCGGCAAGGATCTCTTACTCGGTTACGGCCCGTTTTGATGACGGCACTGGTCGCCTCTTTAGGATTTATTCCCATGGCTCTGGCAACGGGAACCGGGGCCGAAGTGCAACGCCCGCTGGCAACGGTAGTTATCGGCGGCATACTCTCATCCACAGCATTGACCCTGGTGGTCTTGCCTGCCCTTTATCGTTGGTTCCACGGCAAAAAAGCTCTCTAGCGAGGCTGAAATTAAAAACAAAAAGGGCCTGGGGGGAAACCCAGGCCCTTTTAAGGGCATCTCTATTTATCCGGTAATTCTCTCTGTGGCAACTCGCAGACCTTTTGGACTACTATTCGTGCCCAAAATTCATAAGGGCGGCTCATGGCCAAAAGCAATTTTTAGAGGTACTCTTAATTTTGAATCAAACTTTGCACCTAGTTGTCGCGGTAAGCGACTCCATGGGTTTCGCCATCGGTGTCGACCTTGGTCGTGAGACTCAGATCGGCGGCGGAAACTACAGCCAGTTTGTTTTCATCCCGAATGGCTACGTAAACCGTAGTTCCATCCGTACTGATATCAATCATATCCGGGCGCTGGCCCAGGGGCGTGGTTTTAACGATCTTGCGGCTTGCCGTATCGATCATGGCGATCTGGTTCAGTTTTCGTTGCCCAACGTAGACGGTTTTCCCATCCGGGCTGTGCACCAGTCCATGCGGTTCACCCGGGACGTCGATGGAGGCTTCCACCGCACCGTTTTTTGGATTCATCAATAACAATTTGTTATCGGCTGGCGCGGTGACCCAGAACAGTTTTCCATCATGGGTTGGCTTTATAGCCATAGCGCCTTTGGCGCCTGTCCAGGTCTCGGTGATCTTACGGGTTTTTACATCCACCACCGAAATCGTGGCGTCCCCGGCATTGACCACATACAATGTTTTTCCATCAGGAGAAAAAACAGCGGTGATGGCTTTTTTTCCAGCGGCCATCGTG
>DODH01000069.1:3131-4283 GCA_003545625.1 Nitrospina sp. | reverse complement strand
ATCTCCTGACAAAATTAATGGGCTAGCCTCATAGTATATTAATGGAACTTTTAAAATATACCAAATCCTATGCCCAAATAGCAATAACGTTATCCACAGCCTGGAAAACGCGCAGGCCAGGCGTGTTGCGGGAGTATAGGAAACCTGACATAATGCGCCCATGAAAAAAATCATTATTATAGGAGGCGGCATCGCCGGGTTGGCGGCGGCATACCGTATCCAGAGGAAAATATCATCAGGAACTCCGCTGGAATGTTCCCTGCTTGAAGGTGGGGACCAATTTGGCGGAAAAATCGCGACAGAAAGGTCTGAGGGGTTCATCGTAGAACGGGGGCCAGATTCATTTATTTCGCAAAAACCCGCAGCTATCCAATTATGTGAACAACTTGGTATTGCAGACCATTTGGTCGGAACCAATGCGGGAACCCCCAGCACTTATGTGTACACCGGAGGCAAGCTGGTTTCCATGCCGGATGGCCTGAGCCTGATGATTCCCACCAAGTTCTTGCCTTTTGCCCTGACGCCCCTGTTCAGCTGGGCTGGAAAAATCCGCATGGCGTTTGATCTTGTGATCCCTAAAAAAGTGGATGAAAGCGATGAGAGCCTGGCCTCATTTATCCGCAGGCGGATGGGCGAAGAAGCGTTGAGAAAAATGGCCGAGCCCATGCTGGCTGGCATTTATGCCAGCGACCCCGAAACCATGAGTATTGGCAGTACCTTTCCCATGTTTGTCGAGACTGAACGTAAATACCGATCCCTCATTATTGGAATGCTGGCAAGAAAAAAAGCCATGCTCTTAAACGCCAATAAACGTCCTGCAAATAACTACACCTTGTTCATGACTTTGAAAGATGGTTTGGGGGAAATGGTCGAAGCAATAATTAAAAAATCCCCTGATATTCAATTCCAGTCCGGAGCAAGGGTAGAATCCATTTCCGGGAAGGAAGGCGACT
The DNA here is from genome assembly GCA_003545625.1 of Nitrospina sp. The sequence continues at coordinate 3,330 of DODH01000069.1, read as the reverse complement.
GGTGCGTAAAGTTAGAAGGCGGCGGCGAAAATAAAGCCGACGCACTGATACTGGCCACCCCCGGTCATATTACTGCCCAGCTCCTGCAACCGGTTGCCCCCAATGCCGCTGAGATCTTAAAACAAATCAAATATGTTTCCACCGCCACCGTTACTCTCGCGTATAAAAGGGAAGGTTTTTCCCACGCTCTGGATGGATT
>DODH01000069.1:0-2738 GCA_003545625.1 Nitrospina sp. | reverse complement strand
AAATTTCCCCATCGGGCTCCAGAAGGATATGTCATGCTTCGCTGTTATCTCGGAGGCGCATTGCAGGAAGATATCGCCGAAAAAGACGAAAAAACCCTGGCTACCCTGGTCAGGCAGGACCTTAAGGAAATTATGGGAATCGAAGAAGAACCGGTATTCTGCAAAGTTTTTCACAATCGAAAATCCAATGTGCAATACCATGTGAACCATTCCAGGCATATTGATTCCATCATGAAAGATTTGAAAAATTTTCCAGGCCTGTTCCTGGCAGGAAGCGCCTACCGCGGGATCGGGATACCCGATTGCATCCAGAATGGAACCGAATCCGCTGAATCGGCGACCCAGTTTCTTACGGGAAAATCCTCAGCGGAAATTTAGCATCTAATATTTTAGGATTTCTATTTTATTCGCTAATTTTCTCTGCAGCATCACTAATAACAATACCCTATGGCTTGATGGCTCTTGCTATCTGCCTCCGGCGGCTCGCCGGTAAAAAAAAGGAGTTTTTATGAAATGGGTTTCCGCTCTGTCTCGGCAAACAGATATTGACAGTGCTGTACAAGAAGCGGCTGAACTTGCCATCCGCCAACTTGGCAAAGACCATGCCGATTTGACCATCGTGTTTGTTTCGCCCCAGTTCAGCGAATTTTATGACAAGGTTCCTGATTTAATCAGCCGGTATTTCAAACCCGGCCTGCTCTTTGGTTGTTCTGGAGGAGGGATCATCGGCAATGGCGAAGAGGCGGAGCAACAGGCGGCACTCAGCATCACCTGTGCAGAGCTGCCCGGTGTAAAAATCCAGCCCCTGCAACTCGAGACCACCGATCTGCCAGATCAGGACACCTCCCCTTCTGTCTGGAGGGAGTGGTTGAAGGTGGATGTGGAAGACAACCCGCATTTTGTTTTTCTGGCAGACCCCTTTTCATTCCGAGGCGAAGAGTTTCTGGCCGGGGTGGATTTTGCCTATCCCAGCAGTAAAAAAGTTGGCGGACTCGCCAGCGGCGCCCAGGCCTTGGGGGGCAATGCCCTGTATCTCGGAGACAAAATCTATCATAGCGGATTGGTGGGCATCGCGTTAAGCGGCGATATCGAAGTTGATACTATTGTCGCGCAGGGGTGCCGTCCCATTGGCAAACCCATGCAAATCACTCAGTGTGAGCAAAACATGTTGAAGGAGCTGGAGGGGACGCCCCCATTGGAAGTGATCCAGGAACTCCACGAAACTTTATCGGACGCTGACAAAAATCTACTGCAAACCTCTCTGTTTCTGGGAATAGAAATGGACCCCATGAAAGACAACCCGAAACAGGGAGATTTCCTCATCCGTAATTTAATGGGGGCTGATCGGGAGAGTGGCGCTCTGGCTATAGGTGCCTTGTTAAGAAACGGACAACTGGTGCAGTTTCATCTGCGCGATAAACAGATGTCGGCAGAAGATCTGGATGTCATGTTGACCCGTTATCTAAAACAGGGGAATGCTGAAAACGCCGAGGGAGCGCTGTTGTTTTCCTGCCTGGGTCGCGGAAAACATCTTTATGGCAAAGCCAATCACGATACCGATATGTTCCTCGGCAAACTGGGGAAGATTCCTCTGGGAGGATTTTTCTGCAATGGAGAAATTGGACCGGTGGGCAACACTACCTTTTTGCACGGTTATACCAGCTCGTTCGGCATTTTCCGCCCCCGAGGCAACTAGCCCCGAATGGGGTAGCTGGGGTGATTTACAATTGCAATTACGGGCTGGCTATGAACATTACCATACTGGGTTCTGGTACCGCAGTGCCATCGTTAGAGCGCAACTCATCTGGCGTACTCATTCAGGAAGAGGGCACCAATACCCTGGTTGATTTCGGCTATGGAACCCTGAAACAACTGTTGCATCTGGGAATCACCTACCACGATATTGACCGGATTTTTTTCACCCACAACCACCCCGACCATATATGTGATTTGATCCCCTTTTTATTCGGAGCCCGATACCAGCTCTCTGCACGAAAAAAGGATCTGGAAATTGTGGCTGGACCGGGATTTCAGGAGTTTTTCGATAAACTCATGTCTGCATTCAAGCATTGGCTCGTCCCTACCGAATACCAAGTCCACGTCACCGAAATTGACGAGGGGTCAAGAAAGTTTGGGTGCCACCATGTTACCTTCAAAAAAGTCCGGCATATAGAGATGAGCCGGGGCTATCGGTTTGAAAACCCTGCCGGAAAGTCGGTGGCATTGTCCGGAGATACTGATTATTGCCAGGGCATGATTGATCTGGGGCAAGGGGCCGACCTCATGATCCTGGAGTGCGCCATGCCTGATGAAGAAAAAATAGCGGGGCATCTGGTTCCCTCGCTGGCAGGCAAGCTGGCGAAAGAGGCCGGCTGCAAAACGCTTTGCCTCACCCATTTTTACCCGCCCTGTGATATGGATGTCATGCGCGAAACCGTATCCGCCATTTATGGCGGTGAATTGGTTCTGGCTCGTGACCGTATGCAGTTTCAATTATAAAGGCACATCGCAGACGATTGTGCCTGCTCTTAACTCTTTCTTTCTCTGCGGTCTTCGATGAAGTCCACCACCAACATGAATAGCTTGATAACTCCGAGGGTCGCAAACAGGCCGGCTAACATTTGCAACATGGGTGGCAGGGCCGTGATAAAATTTCTGATGCTGTCTATGAGGTATTCCATAATTAGTTTTTTTCGGGAAAAGTCTTTATTTTTCAGGGTTCATGGGATAATGGGGAG
>DODH01000229.1 GCA_003545625.1 Nitrospina sp. | reverse complement strand
CTGGCAGGCGGATTCATAAGATCAAATCCTTCGCCCCAAGGGAATTGACAACCTCTCCCGCTACCCGCCGCTCTTTCCCATTGCGCTTCACTGGGAAGCGACTTGCCTATCAAGTGGCAATAGTCGGCCGCTTCATACCAACTGATTTTTGAAACCGGACACTGGTCACAATCGGAAAAAATACTCCGGCGTAAAAAATGTTCCGGAAAAATTTTTTCAAATTTCTCGTTTGTGACCTCGTATTTATCAATCGAAAACTTATCCAGATGGACCAGCTGTTCCGGAGCTCCATGTTGAGGCCCAAAACGATTACAACCCCTTTTGAAGGTCCCCCCGTCGATCAAGACCATATTATTTGTAATACTGGATTCCTGGCCGAAGGCAGGAAAAGCCACTATCAAGATGTATATCGGCACGCACAAGCGCAACAGCTTTAACAATCCAGCTTTATGGGAAAATTCCAGAAAACTCACGCGAATTCTTTAAGTTCCTCTAATATGGCCAGTGTTGCCTTGGATCTATTTAAAGTATAAAAATGAATACCGGGAACCTTGTTTTCCAACAGTTCCTTGCACTGCGCAATAGCATGTTCAATACCAATCTGCCGAACCTTTTCATTATCGTCCTGAACCCCTTCAAATTTAGCCATTAGCGAATCGGAAAGATGCGCCCCGCACATTTTGGTAAATCGCTTTATCTGCTTGAGATTTAAAATGGGCATGATCCCTGGAATCATGGGAACATTAATATTTTTCTTTTGCACCTTATCCAGAAAATCGAAATAGTACCGGTTATCAAAAAATAATTGCGTAATGAGGAAATCCACCCCGCTATCCACTTTACGCTGTAAATTTTCTATATCCTTATCAAGGTCCGGGCACTCCACATGCCCTTCAGGATAAGAAGCAGCACCAATGCAAAATGAAAAATTATTTTTAATAAAACTCACAAGCTCGCTGGCATATTCAAAACCACCTTCCGTCTTAACGAACGTTTCCTCTCCTTGTGGAGGGTCGCCCCTTAGTGCAAGGACATTCTCAATATCTTGACCTTGCAAGCTTTCGAGTACGGAACGGATTTCCTGTTCGTCATGCCCCACACAGGTGAGGTGGGCCATGCTCTCAATACCTATGTCATTTTTAATCTTCCCTACCAGATCCACAGTTTTGGCACGTGTACTACCTCCAGCCCCATAAGTCACAGACACATAAGCCGGCGCAGAAGGTTTTAGTCGGGCAATCGTTTCGAATAAAGTTGCAAAACCATCCGAATCTTTAGGAGGAAAAAACTCAAAAGAAAAAATGGGGGACGAGCCGTTTAGTTTTTCTATAATTTTCATTGCTCAATAATAACACAGCCCCACGCAGTGGTTGGGTTGAAAAATTCAGGATGGGTCGGAGGGTGGTTCATAAACGCCGAACTTTTTCAGGTAGGATATAAAAGAAACCACATTCACCAGTTCAACAGGCTCATCTTCAATTAAATTAATCGCTTCATTGGTAAAATATCCTGTGGTGATCAAAATTCCCCGTGACGCGCCTTCCCCTTTCACCGTATCCAGAAAACCTTTAACCTTTATCCCATTGACCGTTTTTCCGGGAGGATCAATAATACAAAGGGCAAGATAACTGCCACCGACAACAGGAGTTACGTCATTCAGGGTAATTTCCAATTCATGGTCATCTGCCCAGACAGAGTGAACGTACTCAAGATTAAATTTTTCCAGAAATTCAACACACTTAGATTTAAATGCGTCTCTATCAGAAAGGTAGACAGGGATATCCGAAGGACTGTCGAAATGAATTTGCTCTTGGGGAGCGGGAGGGGAGGTTTTCTTCAAGAACAATATCAGGATAATACCTATAAAAAATGCGCCGAATATAATCCCGAATATAGCCACTTATTTTATCATCTCATCCCAAATTTTTTCTTTTTTACCTTCTTTTATCCAGCGGTCATGTTTGATCATTTGACTTATAGCAACCCAGAATACCCAACCCACAAATAGCAACATGGTTCCGATGGGAATATTATCCGGTTTAGTCGCGATTAAAAGAAAGTTTTCCAGTCCTGAATTTTCCATTTTATGCACTCAATTATTGTTAATGATTAATAATAAGATATCTTCGGCGGGTGGAGCAAGTTTATTCGTCGTCCTCTTCTTCGTCATCCCCCTCATCTTCGCCGCCATCTTCATCGCCACCGCCTTCACCCAGACTCAAATCAAAGTCCAGTTCGGCGGTGTTATAGGCAACAATCAAGTCTGTCAACGTATTTACCTGGGTATCCACATCACCCACTGTTTCGATCTCACTGTATTTGGTCGGCACCTTGAGTTGATCACCCTTCTTAACCCAATGCGAAGGCATCTTAGTCCAGGGGATCATATCTCGGGTATATTTGAGCCATTTCGGAATCCAGTTCTGGCGCAGTCTTTGGCTGGCCAATGAGAATTCAATTCCTTTTTCCCCATCATCATGGCAACGGCCACAATCCATGTAGTTGACCATTTCAGCGCCTTTTTGCGCCACTGCATTATCTTTGCCTTTATGAACATCCGCCTCATAACTACTAGCCGGAGACAACGCTTCAAAATAGGCCGTCAAATCCCTCACTTCTTTATCCGAAAAAGAGAAAGTGGGCATTTTTACTTTAATCCAGGTTCTAACGGGTGTGGGATCTCTCAGGAAAGAATATAACCAGGAACTTTTAAGGCGTTCCCCCACATGATAATCTCCCATGTCCAATGGGGGAGGATACTGGGCTTTTGCTTTGAGGTATTTCTGAATCTGCCCACCTTCCCCCTCAACATTATGGCAAGCCCGACAATTATATTTGGTAATTATACGGCGACCGGTTTCAATCGTTTGCTCTTTTTCAGAAAGTATCCTGCGGTATTGCACAGGCACTTTAGTTCCGTTGAAACCCTTCAGGAGCACAACCAAAGCATCAATTTCATCCTGTGCGAGGTGAAAATTGGGCATCTTGTCCAAAACCCGTTCGGTAGCAAAGGAAAGCGGTTTTTTCAGTTTGGTTTCAACCCAGGACTCCCAGGTATGAGGAATATGCGAGTCGCCGAATTCCAGTTCCACAATCATTTTTCTGCCAAACGAAGATAACTCCGGCGCGATTCGGCCTTCATCTTCCATTCCCTTTATATCATGACAGGCAAAACATCCTCTGCGGCGGACTACGACCTCACCCTGTTGGATCAACCCAGGGTCTTGTAGTTTGGCCTCAAGCCCAGGGATCAAGTCCTTTTTACCGAACTGGAGTAGATAAGATGCTATATCTCCAGCCTTTTCTTCGCCCAGGCGAAGATTGGGGATCTTGCTCTTTGCATTATAGCTGTGGGGATTGCTGATCCATGTCACCAACCAATCGCTATTAACCTTATGGCCAATTCGGCTCAGATCAGGACCATGGGTTTCTCCCTTGCCATCAAGCTCATGACAGCCCTGGCACCCCACAGATTCAAATAATTTCTTGCCCTTATCCGGGTCACCCGATTCAAATTTGGCGGACAACTCATAATCTTTTTCTGAGCTCGCCAAAAGAAATGCCGTTGCCGCCATTGCATCCTTGTCATTAAATCCAAAATCAGGCATTCGGGTTTTAGGAAGATAGTCCCTGGGTTTTTTGATCCACCGGTATAACCAGCTCGGATCAACCTTGCTGGCAATTCTATATAGCCGGGGGCCCACCTTAGCCTGCGTGGCATAACCATCAGCCAAATGGCAACCATGACACCCCAGTTTGATAAAGAGCCTTTTTCCCTTTGACAGGAGCGGAGCGCCTTTCAAATTGACCACTTCAGCATGACAATTTCTACAGGTTGCCTGTAGGAAGTTGCCATGAAGCATGGGTTCATTGACTTCAACGGTCTGATCCATTTCATGGTGAGAGCCATGAGCATGCTCAGCCGG
>DODH01000237.1 GCA_003545625.1 Nitrospina sp. | reverse complement strand
TCAGGAAAAAAAGATGGGCGCTTGTTTCGCAAAACCGATGTGTTTAATGGGACGGAACCTTTAGTGGGTTTGACTCTGGTGAATTATTTTTAGCCAGCGTGACGCTGGACCCTACTAGCAATAGTGTTATTGCGGACAAGGATTTATCTCGGCTAATGAGTCCTTGCTGGTTGTAGGGGAAATTACTGAACAAAAGAGATGTTCTTAAAATGAATGAAACTTTAATCACACTCGAAAGAGTGTCCAAGGTTTATCAGGTTGGGGAAGAAAACTTCACTGCCTTGAACGATGTCAGCCTGAAGGTGGAAAAAGGCGCGTTCATGTCATTTGTCGGGCCTTCCGGTTCCGGGAAAACCACCCTGTTGAATTTGATAGGAGGCCTGGATCGTCCAACAACAGGAAAAGTCTTTTTCAAGGTAGCCAGTCTGGAAAGCATGAGTCGGGAGCAATTGGCGGCATATCGCAGGGAAAATATTGGTTTCATTTTCCAGACTTATAACCTGCTACCGGTTTACTCGGTTTATGAAAATATTCTTTTTCCCTTACTCCTGAATGGACTAAAAGAAAGCCATGTCCGGGAACGGGTTGAGAACATGGTCGCCAAGGTAGGTTTGATGGATCAGATCAAAAAAAAACCGGCGCAGTTATCGGGAGGGCAATGCCAGAGGGTGGCGATAGCCAGGGCATTGGTCAAAGACCCTTTGCTAATTCTCGCCGATGAGCCTACCGCCAATCTCGATTCGGAGAACTCGCACCAGATTTTAAGGCTGATGCAGGAACTCAACCATGAATATAAAGCGGCAGTGATTTTTTCCACTCATGATGAAAAGGTAACCCGCTATATCCGGCGGGAAGTTCGGCTGGAAGACGGCAGGGTGAGTTGGGACGAGAGTAGAAATAGCGCGGAGATAGAAACTTGAACTGGGATATTGCCAATAAGAATTTCTATCGTCAAGGGTTGCGGGCTTTTCTGAATGTGCTGGTGACGGCGTTATCTATCATCGCCCTTATTTTCATGCTGTCTCTATTAAATGGATTCCAGGCGCAGGCTACGCAGAACCTAGTGTCAACAGATGTTGGAGGTGGTCATTACCGGCCACCCGGATTTGATATCCTCACACCAACGGAATGGGAGGATTACACAATGCCCGTGCCCGATGTATTGAACGGTCTATCGGCGAAGGACAAAGCGGAAGTATTGGTCCAGCAGGGTCAGCTTTATCCCAACCGCCGATTGTTCCCTGTCCAGTTGCGTGGGATCGCAATGGAGCAGTCTCTTCTCAGTTTGCCGCTGGCGGGTTTGAAACCTTTTGCGGATCAGCCGGGAGAGGTGATTCCGGCTGTCGTCGGTGTCAAGATGGCCAGAAAAGCTCATTTGAAAAAAGGCGATACGGTGGTTTTGAAATGGCGCGATAAGGGGGGTGCTGTGGATGCCCGAGATATCTTGATTGTGGATGTGGGGGATATCGTTAATCCGCGGATTGACGATAGCGTGGTCTGGTTAAGGTTGGACCATTTGCGATCCATGACCGATCGAGGTGGAGAAGTGAGTTGGGTGGCGGTGCGTGAATATTTGGGTCAGGTGCAGGGATTCGAGTTTCATAGCATCGAAATGCTGATGGCCGACTTGCTGGCTCTTTTACGTCAGGATCGAATCAATTCTAAAATCCTTTGGGGAATATTGATGGCGCTGGTCTGTACCAGTGTGTTCAATACGCAAATCCTGAATATTTTTAAAAGGCAGAAAGAAATTGGCACTCTGATGGCTCTGGGGATGGAGCCGCAACGGATTGTGAAAATATTCACGTTGGAAGGAATCATAGCGGCTTTATGGGCTTTGGTTTTGGCGGTGATTCTGGGAGTGTCTTTTTTTATCTGGTTCCAGGGCGTCGGATTTGATGTAACGCATTTAAGCGAAGCTTCGTTCCCGATTCGTGAAACTATTTATCCGGATTACCAGGTCAGGGAAATTTTAGTGTCGGTCCTCATTGTTCTGGCTTTGATCATCGTTTCAGCATGGATGCCAGTGAAGAAAATTACCCGGCTGGACCCGACTTTGGCTTTGCGGGGGAGGGCGATCACTTGATTGGTTTTTGGTTTCGCGGACTGTTTCGCGACAAATCACGATTTTTATTTCCGTTTACCGTGGTGACAGTTGGGGTGGCTCTGGTTGTTGCTTTGGTGGGGTTCATGGAAGGCGTTTTCATGGGCATGATCGATATGACCGCCAATATCGATTCCGGCCACCTGCGTTTGGTGAACAAGTCCTTTTACGATGAGGAGCATCTGCGCCCCTTGGACCGTTCTCTGGCTAACCAGCAAGAAACTCATGACTGGCTGGATCAGCACTCTGCGCCGGAAGTCGATTGGTCGCCGAGAATTCGTTGGGGGGCAATTTTGGATGTCCCCGACGAACAGGGTGAAACGCGGTCGCAAACTCCAGTGGTGGGAATGGCGATGGACCTGATTTCGCCGGACTCCAAAGAGGTAGTACGTCTGCACTTAAAATCCTCCCTGATCAAGGGAACTCTCCCCAAGGGCTTCAACGAAATGTTGATGGGGATCAAACTGGCAGAAGTTTTGCAAGTGTCGGTGGGGCAGACGGTCACATTACTCAGCCAGTCTTTTGACGGCGGGCTGGTGACGGATAATTATAAGATCGCAGGTTTGCTGCAGTTCGGGATCAGTGCCATGGATAAAAAAATGGTGCTGATTGATCTGGCCTCAGCGCAGAATACTTTTTATATGGAAGATATGGTGACGGACTGGCTGGGTTATTTCCCTTCCAGTGCCAGCTTTGATCGTTATGAAGAAGTCAAGGAACGTATGAATGCAAGTCTGGTGGATTGGACGCCACCGAAAGACTGGGCGAAAGATGATGTTCCCATCGTGCTCAGTATTCGTGACCAGCAGAACATTGGCGCAATTGCGGATAAATTCAGCGTCATCAAAGGATTTGTCGTGGGTATTTTTACTTTTCTCATGGTTCTGGTGCTTTGGAATGCGGGCATCCTGAGCGGCATTCACCGTTATGGAGAAATGGGATTGCGCCTGGCCTTTGGCGAACCCCATTGGAAGCTGATTATGACTCTGGCAATAGAGGGACTATGGATAGGTATTCTGGGCTCGGTGGCCGGGTCGTTATTAGGCGGGGCGTTTGCCTGGTACCTTCAGGAAGTGGGAATCAATATGGGTGATAATTTTGCGCAAACCGGATTAATGATCAACGATGTGGTGCGAGCCCGTGTGACGATGGGAGGGTTTGTCCAGGGTATTGTGCCCGGTATCTTAGCCAGTGTCGCGGGAACACTTGTAGCCAGCATGGCCATTTTTAAACGATCAGAAGC
>DODH01000208.1 GCA_003545625.1 Nitrospina sp. | reverse complement strand
CTTCGCATATTCTGGCAACACCTGAAGAAGGTTTTTAATGAAGGCATCCCGCCTCTACAATGTCATAGAGGGTGCGCACACTGTTGCCACACAGGGGTGTCCTGCACCCAACTGGAATGGGACGGCATTCTAAAAAATGCCGAGGAAAACGGCGTCGACCTCAATGTCGTGATGGAACGTTCCCAAAGAACCATCAATAAAGTAAACGAAACCCTTAAATCGAATAAAAAATTGGACCAAGTGGACTGGCATCGACTGGTCATCAATCAGCCCTGCCCTTTTCTTAGTGATGAAGGGGCCTGCGAAGTGTATGAAGACCGCCCATTGGACTGCCGCATGGTCGTAGCGTTTCGAGGCATCTGCGAATCGAAAAAACTCGAACACGCGCAACGCGGTGTGGTGCTGGAAGAAGCGGTGGGCGCCACCGTCATCGCCAAACTCCAGCACGACCAAACCCCGAAAATCAAACGCCGCAAATTTCGCGGCACACAACCGATCAAACTCCTGCAACACTGGCTCATCCTTTGGAAGGAAAAGCACCGCTAGCTACTAACCGCAGGGGCAGTGAGCCATTGCTTTTCTCTTTAAGGGAACGTGCCAATCCTGGCGAACAAGGAGTTGTCTCGGCCTTTTGAACCACTTATTGTCACCCTGAGCTAGTGATATTTGACCTTTGCCTTCTTGTCCCGTAGGGGTAAAAAGCTATTGCTAGTCGGCCGTGCGCCAAGCACCGCCACCGGGAGTGAGGATGCGCAGTCGGTCGCCGGGTTCGGCTTGGAATTGATTCTTCCCGCCCAGGTTAGTTTCACTCCCATCTTTTTTGATAAGCAGGTTTTTTCCCTTTACTCCCGGTCCACCGCCGTCCATACCATAGGGAGCGTAGACCCTTCGTTCTGAAAGTATTGCCACCTTCAGCGGAACGAGAAATTCTATTTCGCGAATCACACCATCGCCGCCATTGAACTTTCCCTTTCCGCCCGAACCTTTGCGGATGGAAAACTTACGCAAGAGAACTGGATAACGCTGTTCCAGAATTTCCGGGTCGGTGATGCGAGTATTGGTCATATGGGTATGCACGGCAGACTGGCCATGCCAGCCTGGTCCCGCCCCTGCGCCTCCGGCAATGGTTTCGTAGTAGGCGAATTGGTCGTTACCAAAAGTGAGGTTGTTCATGCAACCCTGTGAAGCCGCACAAGCCTTGAACGCCTTGAAAATAACATCGGTGATACGCTGGGAGGTCAAAACATTGCCGGCCGCCACCGCCGCTTTATCAGAGGGGGCCAGCAGGGAACCCTCTTCGATTAATACTTCAACGGGTTCCAGACAGCCCTGGTTCAGCGGAATGTTGCTGTCGACCAGACAACGCAGGCAAAAGAGAATGGCAGAGAGCGTTACCGCGCGCGGGGTATTCAAATTATTTGGCAATTCCATAGAAGTGCCGGAAAAATCAAAACACGCCGATCCGGAAACTGTGTCGATGCGAACCGTTAGAGCAATGCGGCTGCCCTCATCCATAAAATCTTCCGCTTTAAGACAAACCGTTTTTTCTTTTTTCCCGCCCCATCTTTTTAACAGGGCCCGCACCGATTGCCCGGCATTGTCCCGCAGATGTTTCATATAAGCCTGCACCACTTTAAGCGAGTGCAACTGGACCAGTTCGTTCAGTAGAGTGATGCCTCTATGGTTGGCTGACACCTGTGCTTTCAGGTCCGACAGGTTATCGGCCAGAGTCCGCGTTCCCGCATCTTTCAAAATTTTGGCGATCCCTGATTCCTGAAACTCACCGTTTTGCACCAGTTTAAATGTTTTGATGCAGACGCCCTCTTCTGCAAGGGACTGAGAAAATGGCGGCATGGAACCGGGTGTGCTGCCGCCGATATCGGCGTGGTGTCCTCGGCTGGCAACAAAAAAGATTGTTCTTCCCTTTTGCACAACCGGAGTGATGACCGTGATATCCGGCAGGTGGCTTCCCCCAGTTGCCGGATGGTTGGTGACCCAGACCTCCCCCTCCTCAATGGGATGAGCATTTAATTTAATCTGCTGTCGAACCGCTTCCCCCATCGACCCGAGATGAACCGGCTGATGGGGAGCGTTGGCAACCAGATCCCCTTCCGGCCCGAAAATGGCGCAGGAGAAATCCAACCGCTCTTTGATATTTGTGGAAACGGCGGTGCGTTGCAGAACACGACCCATTTGCTCGGCGATGGACATGAACCGGGAACCGAACAGCGACAATTGCACCGCATCAAGCTCCGTACCGACCGGACGAACGGGCAGTGCTTCCACTTCTATTTCGACATCTCCAAAGGCTGTCACCGTGGCCCTGCAGGAAGGTTCTATCAAAATAGTTGAAGTATCCTGAATGAGAATAACAGGACCTTCCAACTCCTGCCCCGCCGCAAGCGATTCCAACAAATAGACGGGTGTCTCATGCCAACGCCCGGCAAAATAACAGGACTGCCGGGAAAGCGGAACAAAGTTTCGCTTTCCCTTGGGCAGAGGCGGTTGCACCGGGTGCGGCGATTTCCCTTCAGCACGGACCCGGATAGCCTCCACAAGAATATTTCGTTCCGGCGGATTGAAACCGAACTCGCGATGATGCATTTTCCTGAACGATTCTGTAAACTCTTCGTCAGCCGATTCTTTTACCATCAGCGTCGTATCGGAACCTTCGTATCGCATATTCAGGTATCGTTGGACTTTGAGGGTAAAGTTTCCTTTCCGTTTTAATTCTGCGACAGCTTTTTCAGCCAGTACCTGGAGCCTTTGTTGTAAATCCGTTTCTTTTTGTAATGGCACCGGTTCCTCTTTATCGACAGCGACATCGGCCAATCCCATTCCATAAGCAGAGAGCACTCCAGCAAAGCGGCTGATAAAAATTCGCGAAATACCCAGAGCCCTGGCTATGGCACAGGCATGCTGGCCTCCGGCTCCGCCAAAACAGGAAAGGATATGGTCACGCGCATCATGCCCCCGGGAAGCAGTGATTTCGCGAATGGCTCGAACCATATTTTCATTAGCAACTTCTATATAACCGTAGGCGACTTCCTCCATGGACTGCTTTAGTTCGGTTAGGGAATGGATGCGCTGCATTAATCCTGCAAAAGCTTTTTTTGCAGCGGCAGCAGATAAAGGTTGGTCTTCATTCTCCCCAAACAGGCTGGGAAAATGTTCGGGAACGAGCCGCCCCAAAACCAGATTCGCATCGGTAAGAGAGAGAGGCCCTCCGTTTCGGTAACTTGCGGGACCGGGCCAGGCCCCCGAAGACGATGGCCCCACCTGAAACATGCCATTTTCAAATAGCAACCGGGAGCCACCACCCGCCGCCACAGTATGAATATTTAATTGCGGAACGAAATTGGGAATTCCTTGCGCCTCGCTTTCGAACTGCCACTCATAATTCCCGTCAAACCGGGATACATCGGTCGAGGTGCCCCCCATATCGAATCCAATTACAGGAGCACCGCCCGTTGTCTGGGCATAACCTACTACTCCGCCCGCCGGACCGGAAAGAATGGCACGACTTCCACTAAAAGAATCGGCATCCACAAGACCTCCATCCGACTGCATGACAAAAAGGTCTGGCTCCTGATCGCTCCTACGCAGAGGGCGAGCTTGTTCAAGGTGGGCAACATGTTCTGGTTCAAGCTTTTTAGCCGAGCCTCCAGCAAATCCTTCACGAAAACTTTTCAGGTAATTTTGGATATGCGGGTTCAGGTAGGCATCGAGACAAGTGGTATGGCCTCGGTCCACCAACCGGGCCCTTGGCATGACCTCACTGGAAAGAGAAATATATTGAAACCCTAATTTCACAGCTTCCTGCGCAACCAGTAGTTCATGATCCGGGAAAATGTGGGCATGCATCAAGGCAATGGCAAGGCTCTCAATACCCCGCTGGCGCAAAGCCTGAAGTTGATGGCGAACGGTTTCCCGATCCGGGGATCGCAAAATATTTACGTTAGGTTGTGGGGGAATCGTATTGGTGAGTTCTTGAACCGGGTGGACCCGCTCGTTAATTTCCACCACCGCTTCATAAAGCGGTTCCGGTTTAATTATTTTTAAATCAAAAATACAGGGCCGGTTTTGTTTTCCGATTTGCAGTAAATCGCCAAAACCCTTGGTGATGATGAGGGCGGTGCGGGCACCCTTACGTTCAAGAAGCGCGTTGGTGGCAACGGTTGTCCCCATTCGAATCCACTCGATGGAATCAGGTGGGATATCCCCGGTTTTCCGGCCGGATACTTCCCGGATAATTCTTCGAATGCCCTCAAGAGGCGCATCGGGATAATGATCCGGGTTGTCTGAAAGGAGTTTGAGGACTTTTGGGCCTTTGGGAGTTTCGGCGTAGATATCCGTAAAAGTTCCACCTCTATCGATGGAAAAGCGAAACTTATCGGGATCTGCCATGTCGGAAGGCCTCAGAATGATAATCTACTAAATGTAAATCACCCCAGCCCCGTGATACTTCTTCATTTGCCTCGTGCCCCGAAGCGGGTACTTTAAAAATAGGGAGCTAAGCCTCTATTAAGCCGAGACAACTCTTTGCTAGCGAAAGAAAGCTATTGCAATTTGAGTCCAGCGTCACGCTGGCACCTAGTGGTCTTTGAGAAGATCTACCGAAAGGCCTTCATAGGAGAGGAACATTTTCAGATCCTGCTTGGGGGCAACCAGTTTGAGGTATTTTTCCGTCTGGCGGAAAATATCCACCAATTTGGCATCGTTGTAGGTAGGTTCATGATGAAAGAAAGCAATCTGTTTCACATTGGCCTCCACATCCTCCTTACTCCCTCCCACATGTATAACCAGGGTTCTCGACAAATAAGCCACCCCCTGCGAATGTTTCCAGAACGCTATATGATCGAAAGACTTGGGTTTTTTAAACACTTTGGGCAGTTCAAGGATAGGCCAAATCGAGGACCATTTTAAGTCCCAGTCGCATAATGGCCGAGTTCAGGTCCAACACCTCATCGCGTCCACCCCCAAAAAGAACACTGTTGGAAAGTTTAATCAAGCGCCCTGACAAGACAGGTTCCGTTTGGATCAGGCTCGATATTTCTTCAATATCGCTTTCAGGGTCATTAATCCGGCCCTCCAAATTGATGAGAATATCGGATAAAGGAGGCAGGTCCCCTTTGGTTTCCAGCAATTCCAAGAGTTTTTCTTTCACAGAGTCACTTCAAAGTTGTTTGTGAAACCCACATAATAATAACCGGAAGGGTCAAAATGCCTAATTTGACCAATGTTAAGCATTATCCATTTATTCCCTTACCCGTCAAGCCTTCATAGACCTTTCACTGGTAGAGATGTGCGGCCTATGCAAGGCTTTTTCTCTATAA
>DODH01000308.1:5243-8646 GCA_003545625.1 Nitrospina sp. | reverse complement strand
GCAGGGGTCAGTTTTTCCATTCTCGGGAAGGATGAAGGTTGTACCGGCGACCCGGCCCGCAGAGCAGGCAATGAATACCTGTTCGACATGCTGGCCAGCAAAAACGCCGAAACTTTTCAGCAAAAAGGTGTGCAGAAAGTCATCACCCATTGCCCGCATTGCCTCAACTCACTGAAAAATGAGTATCCCGAATTCGGAGCTCATCTGGAAGTGATCCACCATTCTGAATTGCTGGAAACATTGATCGCAGAGGGAAAATTATCTGTCGGAGAAAAAACAGGCGACAATGTTGTGGTGCATGATTCCTGTTACCTGGGGCGGCATAACGGAGTCTACGATGCACCCCGCAATGTGCTCTCAGCAGGAGCGGAAAAAATTCACGAAGTCGAACAGAGCCGGGAAAAGGGAACCTGTTGCGGAGCAGGCGGCGCCCGTTTTCTGCTGGAAGAAAATACCGGAACACGCATGAGTCATCACAGACTGGATGAGTTGATGGTCACCAATCCCGATACCATCGCAGTTTCCTGCCCCTATTGTGTACTCATGCTGGAAGATGCGGTGAAAGCCAAAGGCCTCAAAGTACAAGTCAAAGACATCGGAGAAATGATAGGTTAGTTGGGTGCGACTTGGAGTCCGTTTTTCAAGCGCGCCAGGGTTTGTTCCCGGCCCAGCAGAAGGATTACATCGTAGATGCCGGGGCTCACTGTCGTGCCAGTGAGGGCCACACGAACCGGTTGCGCCAGCTTGCCGAGTTTCGTCCCCTCTTCTTCCACAATTTTCTTGAACAAATTCTCTATTTCTTCGGCGGAAAAGTTTTCCAGCTGGGAAAGTCCGCCAATGACTTTTTCCAACAAGGGTCTGGCCTCAGCGGTCAGAAACTTTGTTTTAGCCTTCTCATCGAACTCCACTTCCTTTTTAAAATAGAAGGCCGACTTTTCCGCCATCTCCACCAGAGTTTTGGCTCGCTGATTCAGGGATGGGATGACTTTGGCGATTTCCGCAAAGTCCAGGCCGTGGCCTTCTTCCAGAATTCCGGAGCGGATGAGAAACGGTTCCAGGTGCCTGGCCAGTTCTTCGGGAGCGGTGGTCTTTATATAGTGTTCATTCAACCAGGATAGCTTGTCCGGATCGAACACCGCCGCTGAGGTGTGAACCGAGTCGAAGGAAAAATGCTCGATCATTTCTTCCCGTGAAAAAATTTCCTGATCCCCATGCGACCAACCCAGCCTTGCCAGATAATTGATCAAGGCAGAAGGCAGATAGCCCATGTCCCGATAGGCCAGGGCCGAAGTCGCGCCATGGCGCTTGCTGAGCCTGGCCTTGTCCTGCCCCAGGATCATGGAAATATGGGCGAACCGAGGCCGGGGAAAGTTCAAAGCGTCATACAACAAACATTGTCGGGGAGTGTTGGAAAGATGATCGTCCCCACGCACCACATGAGTGATACCCATATCGGCATCATCGACCACCACCACAAAATTATAAGTGGGAGAACCATTGGTCCTCTGCAGAATCAGATCGTCCAGTTCGGCAACATCAAACACCACCTTGCCGCGCAAAAGGTCTTCGACCACCACCGAACCTTCGAGAGGTGCCTTGAACCGGACCACAGAGGGAGCCCCTTCCGGCGTGTCGGTTCGCTCCCGACAGGTGCCATCATATTTAGGTTTGAGTCCTTTTTTCTGCGCCTCACTGCGTTTCTGGTCCAGTTCTTCCGGTGTGCAATAACAACGGTAGGCTTTGCCTTCCTTAAAAAGCTGGTCGACCTTTTGCGAATAAAGTTCCTGCCGCTCTGTTTGCCGGTAAGGGCCTTCGTCCCAGTCCAACCCCAGCCACCGCAGGGACTCGAGAATTTCGGTGATCGATTCCTCCGTCGAGCGCTCATGGTCGGTATCCTCAATGCGTAGTACGAATTGTCCATCATGATGGCGGGCGAACAACCAGTTGAACAGGGCGGTCCTCACCCCACCGATATGCAAAAACCCTGTAGGGCTGGGCGCGAAACGAACTTTAACCGGATCACTCATCTTAGTTCCTTCTAAAAAAGGCCTGTTTTTTGTTTTATGGTTTGTGAAACGGCTAAGGGTAACAAATTAGAGAGGAAAAATTAAGCGCAATCATCAGGCGGACTCGAGGAGGGATAACAGAGACAAGAACCAAGACTTTACTGACAAGCCCGGGACAAAAAAACAGCCGACCGGGGGAGGTCGGCTGTTCTCTAGGTCAAGGGCCCAACTCGCTTATCAAGCCCTTACTAAAGTAAATCTTAGTTACAGGAAACCGTAACAGGGTTCAGACCGGTATTGGTGATCTTAACCAAACCGCCGATATCGCCAATGGAGTCCCCACGGCTGAAATTATTCTGAGAAACCAGGGTTACTTTATGTTTACCCATGCCACCTCTTTGAGGGAGCCCGGTTCGTCCGCCATCGGTACCGTTTAAGCTGTTATTATTGTCGTTCGGTCCTAAGGTGATAGGAATCGTGGTGAAGTTAGAAGACTTCCAGATTACCACATTCGCGCCACCACGATCATTGGTGGAATAACTAAATTTACCACCGGTGGCGTTGGCCGGACCAGCAGTTTCCAGTGTAATGCTTTTTGCGTCGTTACATTTTGCGGTTTGGCCTGTTGAGATTGAGGCCGCATAAATAATAAAAGAACGGTTTCTTGCCATCAATCCCAAAAGAACCAGGACTACATAAAGCATTCCATCCGCAATCCCGAGGGGAATCTGAGCATCCATCACAAATATCAATCCCGAAAGAACCAGCCCGAAGACCAAATACTTCGAGGAAGAATCTTTTTTAATTTCCATCTCTTGTTGCATAATTTGAACCATCGATTCTAGCAAGATGCCCATAACCCTCTCCTTAAACTCAGGTAAAAAACCGGTTTTTTTATTGCTTCCAGGAATTGGACTCAAACAGGGAGAATAGCGGAGTGTAGTAAAAAATGATAAAATGGTTGACTGAAGAACAGAACTCTATTTGCCAACAGGAACAGCACTTAGAGGGGTGGCAAATCACAAGCTCATAAAATCCCTAATTATTCTTGATCCTATAAAAGTTATAAAAATGAATATAAAAACAATATGGGTCCTTATGATAGTAGCGGTTGGTTTTCCCGCTGTCAATTGGGCAGGAGAAACCAAAACCGAAGTGGTGCTGTTTAAGGAGCTTCTGGAGGCCGGCACCCTGTTCGGGAAAGGGCGCGACTGCAATGAAGTTTATACTATTAAAAAAGGCCGGGATTACCCAGACCTCCGGGACATGAACAATTATTTTTGTGAGGGCGAATACTCTCTGACCCTGGACGGCCCTCCCGGAACCACCATCACCGTATACGGGCAGTTTTTTTTCGGTGAAGCCCACGGTTACCTGACCCTGACCAAGACAGATCA
>DODH01000308.1:0-4858 GCA_003545625.1 Nitrospina sp. | reverse complement strand
CCAACAAGGACACAGGGGCTTATGAAGTGTATTTTCATGCCGGCCCCAATTTTAAAATGCGCCTGGGGTCGGTAAAGTGGAATGAAATCCCCTGACTCGTTTCCATTCCCCAAACTTTCCTTTGGGTAAAGAATGTGCAGATCAACCTGATTCAAAGTAAAACCCTGTTGACCCGTGCCAGCGGCTACCTTAAGGGAGTTTCTTCACACTCGCTGAATCCGTATAGCGGGTGCGGCTACGGACTTTCCTCCTGCGGCGAGGGCTGTTATGTCCGTTTCAATCATTGGCTGACAAGAGGCCGGGAGTGGGGAAAGTTTGTCGATGTGAAAATCAACGCCAATGAATTGTATCTCCAATCAGTGGCAAGAGAAAAAAACTGGGCGCATAAACGATCCATTCCATTCGCAATTTTCATGTCCAGTGCCACCGACCCCTGGCAACCGGCTGAAAAAAAATATCGGGTGACCCGTGCGGTCCTCCAAGCCATGACAATCTGTCCACCCGACGCATTGATCCTGCAAACCCACAGCACAAGCATTCTGGACGATCAGGAAATCCTGCTGAAACTTGCCCAACTCTGCTCACTAAGAATCCACCTTTCCATAGAAGGAGATCGGAACCGCCTGCCCGGCCTGCCTCCTCCCGCCTATAGCATTGAGAAACGGATTTCTGCTTTGCAACAACTGTCGGCACGAGGACTCAAAACCGTTGCCTGCCTGTCTCCTTTATATCCACTGGAAAATCCGCACCAATTTTTTGATCGTCTGAAAAGTGCCGGTGCCGCCGCAGTGATCATTGACCATTTTATAGAAGGCGATGGAACAGCCGAAGGTTCCCGGACTTTGAAAACCCGTCTTCCTTCAGCTATGAAGCAGGTTCGGGAAGATTCGATCCATCTCCCCTACCGCAACCAGATCGTCAACATTGCCCGCAATTATCTTCCCGTAGGGGTATCGGCTCAAGGGTTCGCCGGCCACTATAGCCACTGACCGCCATGCCTGCCCCACAAGAACTTCTAAATCAAATTACATCCCTGGATGGCAAAGGCTACAAAACCTATAAAAACCTGCAGGGAAAAAGTTTCTCTTTTGGCCTGTTTCAATTGACGTTTGAACATGTGCAAGGCGATCCTTTTGCCGCGCCTTCCCGGTTATCCATAAAAATCGGACTTAAAACAGCCGGATTTTCAAAAACTCACTATGAAAACCCTTTAAGAAAACTGGCTCTCGAAGACCATCTATTGCGAGAGGTGGATCGCCATGTCCAGAAATGCCGGGGAAAGATCAAAGGTTCCGGGCGAAGCGGAGAAGTGGCGGTGCAGTCACCGGGGCAAAAAATAATTCGCCGAAGCGGAATGCACATCAAAGATGACAGCATGACGTTGACCCTGTTCGCCGGACTTCCGGGAGACGGGCGCAGGGTATTGGCAGAAGAATGTACCAGACTTTTTTCTGAGATCCTTCCCCCTGTCTGGGAAGAGAGCCTATTAGCGAAATCCCTCGACATGAACCAGGTGCAGAGGGCGCTTGATACTTTAGAAGATTATTCCGCGTTGAGCCAATTACTAGCTCAAAATCACTGGGCCAGTTTTGTCGTCGATGGCTCGCTTCTTCCCCGCGCATCAGGAGTCAGCGACCTGCCTCTTAAAAAAGGCGGAGTACTTTTCTCTGCGCCGGAAGAATTGAGCGCCGAACTGCACCTGCCGCATGCAGGAAAAATCCGCGGCATGCCAGTTGCTTTGGGAGTCACCCTCATAGTTGGTGGCGGGTTTCATGGCAAAAGCACTTTACTCAAAGCTATTCAGGATGCGGTGTACCCCCACATAGCAGGAGATGGACGAGAGCGCATCGCAACCCAGCCCACGGCAGTAAAAATCCGCGCGGAAGACGGGCGATCCGTACAATCCATCAACGTATCCGGGTTCATGGACAACCTGCCGCTCATCGCATCGACGAAAAATTTCTCCACCCTCTCAGCCAGCGGCTCCACCTCGCAAGCGGTAAACATTCTAGAAGCCATTGAGGCCGGTTCTTCGCTTCTTCTTATGGATGAAGACACCTGCGCCACAAACTTCATGATCCGCGACGCCCGAATGCAGGCCCTGATAACCTCGGAACCGATCACACCCCTGATCGACCGCATTGAGGAATTACATAAAGATCTCGCAGTCAGCACCCTTCTGGTGATGGGAGGAAGTGGAGACTATTTCGATTCCGCAGACCAGGTCATCGCCATGGACTCGTTTCAACCAAAACTGGTAACGGAAAAAGCAAAACAAATTGTTCAAGAGAGTCCCGGTACCCGCAAAACTGAAACAAACGGGCCTCTACCCAAAGTGCAAATGCGAAGCCGCGATTTATCGGCATTGGATTTCAGCCGAGGAAAAAAACCCTGTGTGATTCAAACACAAAAATTGACCACACTCATCCTGGGGCGAACCGAGATCGATGTGCGTTATGTCGAACACCTTGTGGAACCGGGACAGTTGGAACTGTGCGGATGGATTCTGCAACGGCTTAAAGAAAGGCAGAAAAAAGATCCCGGCATGTCTAATAGCGAGGCGATAAAAAATATTCTCGAAATAATTGAAAACAGCGAACTGGAATCACTCGCTCCCTTCAACAACGGCCTTCTAGCCCTGCCAAGACTCCAGGATGTCATGGCCGTTCTGAACCGACTGCGTTAGAAGAAGTCTCAACAAACAGAACCTACTTTTTAACCAGTTCCAGAGCAATATATAAACCGGCATCCGTCACGGTATATTTGCCTTCGACCTTATCTTTCTTTTTCAGGTTAGATAAAGTTTTGAGACCGTCCGGTTGGGTTTTTTCGTTAACGATAACCGTGAACCGCTTTTTAGTCTCCGGGTCTTTAATTCCCACCTTGTTTTTATCCGCAATAACTTTTTTGACCACTCCTGAAAAAGAAACCGCATCACCCGCCATCGCAATCCCTATAGCGGAGAAATAAAACAAAACCAATATTAAAAAACTTAACCGAGTTATTCTCGACATTTTGTTCTCCTGTCAAAAATCTTCAATACCCTATTATAGTCAGAGTATTTAATTTTTAAATGGGAAACGGGATTTACTTTTTGGAAAACGGCTTGAATGCAACCAGGGGTGTTTGTTCGGGCAAAAGACGTGGAACTCCCTCTTGGAAAACTTTTTGCAATCCTGCCGGGTTGGAAGGCCAAGTGCCCTTGTTGCGATTATCAGGAGCATCCCCCTCAAACACCAGATAACCATATTTTCCGTAATGCGGCAGTTTGCGCATTAAACCGGGAATGCTTTCCTTGTTACCGACGATGACCCAGGTCATCGTTCCCTTCTTTTGATCCGTTCTGTGTAAGGTAAAGACAAAGCTATGGTCCTCCCAAGCGTAGAAACGCTCGGGAAACCGGACTCCCTTCTCGCCCACCTCTATTCCAGATTTTTTGAGTTGGACTATAAAAGATTTTTCCAATGAATTCTCCCGCCCGAAAACCCATAAACTGCCTTGAGGCAACGAGGCGTTTTCATACTCCGATAAAATCTTTTCCGCCACCCCCTGAGCAAACTGCTGGTAACCAAGATTGTCATTCTCCGGCAGATATGCCGTTATAGTTTGGGCTCCGTAAGTCTGCCCCAGGCTGGCGGGCGCTTCCAAAATGCCCGGCAGGCGGAACACATCGTTATAAGGGTCCAGCCGAACTGCTATAGGCTTCGCCGATAATTGAAATTGAAACTCCCGCCTGTTCGTTTCAAGTTCTACATAATGAATCCCCCCCACCGGGGATCCGGCGGTCCAAATGGCTATCGGAAGCAGTAACTTAAAAGCAGGATTCTCCTGCTTCACCGTCACCTTCAGGTCATATCGGCCCTGATTGGCCACATAAGATGCATGTTTTAGACTAATCTGGGGAGCCCCTTTACGATGGATCCATTGCTTAAAAAACCCGATCAAGTTTTGCCCTGACACCTTTTCAAAAATCCTGCGTAAGTCCTCATAACCTGCATATCGGTACTTATAGGTCTCATAAAACCTTTTTAAACTTTTTAAAAAGTTCTCATCTCCGACTTCCGTTCGCAGCATATGAAAGACCATAAGAAGCTTGGCATAGCCAATAGCCTGGGAGGCCATACTGTCCCGGTAGCCAAATGTACTCAGGGGAAAATCATTTTCTTTGTTGACATAGTTCGAAAACTTCATCATTTCCTGGAACCGGTACTGGGCGCCTTTGCCTTTCAATTCCAGAAGCAGGTGATCGGCAAGGTAGGCGGTCAAGCCCTCTGACCAGTTTCCCTGGTCCAGATCGGGAAACACCCCGTTGCCCCACCAGTTGTGCAGAATTTCATGTGGATAAGAACTATGCAAAATAAACGGGAAACGAATGATCCTTGATCCCATCAAGGTAAAAGAAGGCATGCCATAGCCGGTCTGCCGGGAATTTTCCACCAGGGCAAACTTTTCATACGGGTAAGGCCCGAGCAACCTGGAATAAAAATCGATATATCCCTTCGCTGTTTGAAGATACCGCTCGGCCAATTCCTCTTCCTCTTCCAACAAAAACGCATACAGGGGAAGGCCGTCATGCTCCACCTCGTAAATATGGAACTTATTGCCAATCAAATAAATTTCTTCAGCCGGATGAGAAGATTCCCATGAAACAATTCTTCTTCCTTCGCTAACGCTATCATTAAACCTCCTCCCCTGACTCACCGACTGCCAGGGTTCTGGAAGGGAAACCTGCATCTCAAATATAACCAGAGCCCCCTTCATCTGCGGATAAAAATAACTGTCGCCGGAAAAAAAGAAACCGCTGGAAACTGGGGGGCCTTCGGAGTCTTGGGAAGGATCGTAAAGAATCCCGGAATAA
>DODH01000022.1 GCA_003545625.1 Nitrospina sp. | reverse complement strand
AACATCACCGCACTCAGCACACGTGACATCGTCAACACCGTAGAATCTACGGTTTCAAAATTAACCACATTGGTGGATTTCATGTCGGGCTTCGCAATTGCGGCTGGATTGTTCATTCTCTCCGGATCGATTGCTTCCACAAAATATAGGCGTTTGCGCGAATCTGCAGTGTTAAAAATTCTCGGTGCGCAAAGAAAAACGGTCGCCTCCATTCTTGGTTTTGAATACGCAACCTTGGGAGTCATCGCCGGGTTGGTGGGTATTCTTTTAGCGCAGGGCTTTTCTTGGGTGGTCATGAAATACATGATCAAATCCGCCTGGCATTTACAACCTGGGATTCTCATTTGGGCATTTTGTTTTGGCGTTTTGCTCACCGTCGCCACAGGAATTTTAAGCAGCCTAGATGTCATCAATAATAAACCGCTAAAAACACTTCGGGAAACAGAAGCATGAGACAAATAATGCTCATTTCTACAGTATGCTTAGCCTACCTTTTTTTACTTACTGTCAATAAAACCAAGGCAAATTCACAGATTTTAATTCCTTCAGGGGAATTTAATATGGGTACTGAAAAAGGTGCCCAAGCGGAACAGCCTCTCCACCCAGTTTGGGTTGATGCATTTTTTATGGACCGTTTTGAAGTTTCCAATAAAGACTATGAAAAACTCAATCCCAATTTCCAACGCAGTCAAGCGTCGCCTTGCGATGATTGTCCCGTTACCCGAGTAAACTGGGAGGAGGCAAAAACCTATTGCCAAAGGCTTGAGAAACGCCTGCCTACTGAAGCGGAATGGGAAAAATCCAGGCGAGGCCCTAACGAAATCGATACCGGGTATGACAAAAAAAGATCTCGCTACGGGTTATCTTTTGAAGCCGGAACGGTACCGGTGCAATCGTCTATAGGAAATGGATACGGTTTGCATCATATGGAAGGAAATGTGTGGGAATGGACTAACGATTGGTTTGATACAAAATATTACCAAAATTCACCGAAGAAAAACCCTAGAGGGCCAAGCGGAGGTTCTCGTAAATCAGTACGCGGGGGCAGTTGGTATAATGACATTTGGTATTTACAGGCGGGTATGCGATTTCGCCTTGCTCCCGATGTAAAATTAAATTCATTAGGCTTTCGTTGCGCTAAAAACTCTTGATTGGATAAATCAATGGCATGGATAAAAACTCCTAAAAACTGGGAACTACCGAATCAGGAAATCACCCCTGAGGATATCTATCTGCGTCGCCGGGAATTTTTAAGTACTACCCTGAAATTCAGTGCCGCCGCTATGACTTTGATGCATCCTATTTCTTATAGTTCACCCTTATGCGCTGAAGAAAAAAAAGAGATACCATCTTTTGATCCCACGCCCGAATCCATCGCTTCGAAATTTAATAATTTTTATGAGTTTGGAGTTGAAAAAGATCAGCTCTGGAAGTCTGCACGAAAACTCGAAACAAAAAACTGGACGATTGAAGTCGGAGGGCTTGTCAAAAAATCAAAAACACTCGATGTTGAAACTTTAATCCAACGGTTCCCTGAAGAAGAGAGGGTTTATCGTTTGCGTTGCGTAGAAGCCTGGTCTGTCGTGATTCCCTGGCTCGGTTTTCCTTTACGGTTATTGATCGACCAGCTCGATCCGTTACCTTCCGCTCGCTATGTAAAGTTCACCACCTTTCTTTTACCAAATATTGCTTTAGCCCAAAAGAATCGATTCTGGGAACCCTGGCCTTACACTGAAGGACTGACCCTTGAAGAAGCAAGACACGATCTCACTTTTATGGCTACGGGAGTCTATGGGCATCCGATCCCCAATCAACATGGCGCCCCTATTCGATTAATTGTCCCTTGGAAATATGGATTCAAAAGTATTAAGTCGATTGTTCGTATCGATTTTACGGATAAATTACCAGCCACGTTTTATACTTCTATGTCTCCTCTTGAATATGATTTTGAAGCAAATGTGAATCCGGATATTCCTTATGCTAGATGGCATCAAGCTTTCGAAAGGATCCCAGGAAAAGAAGAGACTGAAAAAACACTTTTATATAATGGCTATGCAAAGCAGGTAGCAAGCATGTATTCCTAAAACAATGATTCAATTCTTAAAAATCCGAGTACCATTTTTAAGTCCTCTATTACTGGCCTTCGTGGTTATTTTTTGTCCCGGAGTGACAAACGCGGAACAAAACCATTATGTTCCAAGGGATCCCTATGTCGCTCCGCCTTATGTTCCGCCCCCACCCCTTCCTTCTCGATTAAATCTTATAGATAACGGGGATGGAACCATCACCGAAAAAAAGTCGAAGTTGATGTGGACCAAAAAAGACAGCTTCGCTGATTTGGGAAGATGCTTGAACTGGTATGATTCCAAAAGTTATGTGGAAAACCTGACCACAGGCGGACATAACGACTGGCGAATGCCGGAGGTTTGGGAATATGGAGAGATTTACGACAACACCGAGTCGAACGTCATGGCTATGGACCATGACCCGGAGAACCCTTTAGCCTTATCGAGTTTATTTGCGGATGGGGCTGCTTACTGGTACTGGTCGTCGGAACATGGAAAATGTTGCGCTCGGACAGCCTATTTTGTCACCGGCCTACCTTTTGTTCGCACTTTAGACAAATGTAGCAAAGGCGGAGTTCGCGCGGTGAGAAATAATTCTTGAGCTTCCCATTAAATGATTCATTGAGGCCGTTTTTCCACGGAGGACTGAATAAACCGGTAGCGAGTTTTATTTTTCAGGTAGACATTATTATAGGTTTTCGTTAACCATTCGAATGGCCTTGATATAAGCATAAATGGATTGACCGGGTCGCAAATTAAGATTCGATAAAGACTTTCGAGTGATCGTGGCAAGTAGAGGTCGCCCTGCATCCAATTCTATATCCACCGAATAACCAACATTTTCTCCAATTTTTCTTACCTTTGTTTTTAAGATATTGAGCACGCTGGTTAATCCTTCGGGAGGTTGTGTTGCCAGACTCACGTCTTTGGAGTGGATATGAACTCGAAGTGGCTGTCCTGGTGAAATATCCTGAATAGGTACGCTTAGTCCCTGTCCCATAAAATCGAGGCGAGTGATTCCATACTCGGTATCATGCTCTAAAACGGTAGTATCTAGGACCGCTCCAGAATGTTCGTCGCCAATGGCTTCCCGCAACTGAATGTCGGAAAAAACTTTTCCCACGGGACCGTATTTCACAACCTTCCCATCTTTCAAAATCACCATCGTATCTACAAGTTGCAACACCTCACTCATCGAATGGGTAACATAAATAATTGGTATGGAAAGTTCTTTTTCTACTTTTCTAATAAAGGGAATAATTTCTGTTTTTCTTTGAGCATCCAACGCTGCAAGAGGTTCATCCATCAGAAGAAGTTTTGGGCTAGTAAGCAGGGCCCGACCCAATGCGACTCGTTGTTTTTCGCCGCCGGATAATTTATCTATGCTACGTTCGAAAAGTTTTTCCAGGGAAAGCACACGGCCTATGTCCTCCAAATGCAATCTTCTCGAATTCACAGGTGTTCGCTTATATCCGTACAAAAGATTATCACGAACTTTTAAATGGGGAAAGAGGCGGGATTCCTGAAACACCATACCGATTGCCCGCAGGTTGACTGGGATGAAAGTATTTTCGTCCTGCAAAACTTGTCCTGCAATTTCCATTTTCCCGGATTTTTCCAATCCAGCCAGACACCGTAATAAAGTTGTTTTACCCGATCCCGAAGG
>DODH01000310.1:4819-9838 GCA_003545625.1 Nitrospina sp. | reverse complement strand
TTCTTCAATACGTAAGAGCTGGTTATATTTGGCAGTACGATCAGTTCGGCTCAAAGACCCGGTTTTAATCTGACCCGCACTTACTGCCACAGAAAAATCCGCAATACTGGTGTCCTCAGTTTCGCCGGAACGATGCGATATAACGGATGTATATCCTGCTCTTTTGGCCATCTCGACAGCGTCCAGTGTTTCCGTAAGGGTTCCTATTTGATTCACTTTAATCAGGATAGAATTGCCGATCCCTTCCAGAATTCCCTTAGCCAGAATTTTCGTGTTCGTGGCAAACAGGTCATCACCGACAATTTGCACGGAATCACCAATTTTGTCTGTCAATTTTTTCCAGCCCTGCCAGTCATTTTCCGCGAGGCCATCTTCAATACTGATAATGGGATATTTGCCAGCCAAACGGACCAGGAAGTTCACCATCTCATCAGATGTCCATTTACTATTGCCTTCTGCAGACAGGGTATATTTTTTGTTGGCGAATAATTCGCTGGCAGCGACATCCAGAGCAATTAAAATATCTTTTCCAATTTTATAGCCAGCACTTTTAACAGCCTTGATCAGGACTTCAATAGCCTGCTCATTCGATTTCAGGTCGGGGGCAAAACCGCCCTCGTCTCCAACTGCGGTATTGAAGCCTCCCTTTTTCAGGACTCCTTTCAAATGGTGAAACACTTCGACACCCATTCTTAAAGCCGCTGAAAAAGATTTTGCACCAACCGGTACAATCATAAATTCCTGGATATCCACATTATTGTCCGCATGCATACCACCGTTCAGCACGTTCATCATGGGAACTGGAAGCTCTTTGGCGTTAGTACCTCCGATATACTGAAACAAGGGCAGGTCAAGATCATTTGCCGCCGCCTGGGCCACCGCCAAAGAAACCCCGAGTATGGCATTAGCCCCCAGATTGCTTTTGTTGGCGGTTCCATCCATTTCTATCATCAGCCGATCAATCAAAACCTGTTCTGTAACTTCAATCCCGATAATTTCCGCAGCAATTTTGCTATTCACATTTTTTATCGCCTTGGAAACGCCTTTTCCCATATAAACCTTAGGGTTCTTATCACGGAGTTCCACCGCTTCCCGAGAACCGGTGGATGCCCCCGATGGAACAGCCGCCCTGCCCATAGCACCACTTTCCAGGGTCACGTCCACTTCCAGCGTAGGATTGCCCCTTGAATCCAGAATCTGTCTAGCGTGTACCTCGATGATTTCGCTCATAACCTCACTCGTTATCCACGGGCCGCAGTTAACGCCTTGCGGCTGGCTTCTAGTGTTAGGCTGATATCCTCATCCGTATGAACTGCGGACATGAAACCGGCCTCAAATTGGGAGGGCGCAATATAGACCCCCTCCTCCAATAATCCGTTAAAATATCGTTTGAAGAAATCCGTGTCGCAGGATTTAACCGTTTCAAAGTCAACGATTTCCTGATCGGTAAAAAACATAGAGAACATTGAACCCACACGGGTAAATTGAGCCTGAATACCAAGAGCTTCGACATTTTTCTTCAAACCTTCGCAGAGTGTTTCCGATTTCTGCTCCAAGGTTTCATAAATTCCCTCTTGCGAGAGCAGGTCCAGCATTTCGTTTCCGGCCGCCATTGCCAGGGGGTTCCCGGACAGGGTCCCCGCCTGGTAGACCGACCCTACCGGAGAAATATGGTCCATCACTTCGCGAGATCCTCCATATGCACCTACCGGTAGTCCGCCGCCGATTATTTTTCCCAAGCAAGTAATATCCGGATTCATGCCATACAGTTTTTGCGCGCCTCCTGACGAGACCCTGAATCCTGTAATAACCTCATCAAAAATCAGCAACGCGCCAGCCTTTTGGGTCACCTCACGCAGAGCCGCAAGAAAACCAGGTTTTGGCGGAACCACGCCCATATTGCCCCCAATAGGCTCCACAATCAGCGCGGCAATTTGTTTGCCCTCTTTTTCAAAAAGCTCACGAACCTGATCTGTATTGTTGTAGGGAAGGTTCAGAGTTTTTTCAGCAAGACTGGAAACTATACCGGGACACTCAGGGATTCCCAGAGATATCAGCCCGGAACCTGCCTTAACCAAAAGGCTGTCGCTATGCCCGTGATAACATCCCTCAAATTTTACAATCTTGTCACGTCCGGTAATTCCCCGGGCCAACCGCAATGCGCTCATCACCGCCTCGGTACCGGAATTCACCATGCGCACCACTTCAACAGAGGGTATTGCCTGGATTACTTTTTCTGCTAACTGGATTTCCAGCTCCGTAGACGCGCCATAACTGGTACCCAACTGGGCCTGCCGAGTTATGGCAGACACAATTTGCGGATGGGCATGACCAAAAATGAGTGGCCCCCACGACCCCACATAGTCGATAAACTCGTTGCCATCAACATCCGTGATACGTACCCCCCTGGCACTTTTGATAAATAAGGGATCTCCGCCTACTGCGTTAAAAGCCCTGACGGGACTATTCACCCCTCCTGGCATCACCTTCTGGGCAACAGAGAAAAGTCGGCTGGAATGGTTTCTGTTCATGGACATTAGCCAAACAAAATTGAAAGTTCGTCTTTAAGTGTTTGCGGGATTTTTTCAGGATCGGTGACCACGGCGAATTTTGCGGCCTCACAACAGGAACAAGGTTTAATGCTTCCCAACATGGGTATTAATTCCGTAAGAACCAACTGCGCCTGCTCGACATTCTTATGCATAATTTCCAACACCGCTTCAAGAGTAACGGGCTCTTCCTCTACGTGCCAACAATCAAAATCTGTCACTAAAGCCAAAGTCGAATAGCATAGGCCCGCTTCCCGTGCCAGTTTGGCCTCGGTGACATTGGTCATTCCTATGACATCAACTCCCCACTGGCGATAAACATGCGACTCCGCCCGGGTAGAAAACTGAGGCCCTTCAATACAAATATAAGTTCCGCCTTCATGAACCTCTGCGCCAGACTTTTGCGCCGCCTGGAAGAGGGTTTCCGCGGTAGAAAGACAAATCGGGTCTGCCAGGCTGACATGACCAACCATTCCCTGGGTAAAAAATGTGCTGATACGCAGATGCGTCCTGTCAATAAACTGATGGGGCACCACAAAATGACCGGGAGGAACATTTTCCTTCATGCCTCCTACGGCACTCACGGAAATAATCCGTTCGACCCCAATTTTTTTCATCGCAAAAATATTGGCTCGGAAATTTATTTCAGAGGGCGGGATAACATGCCCCACCCCGTGACGGGGAAGAAAAGCCACTTTAACCCCTTCCAGTTCCCCCATAACTATGCTGTCCGAAGGTGAACCAAAAGGAGTATCCACCTTTACCTTTTCGATCACGTCAAGGCCCTTCATTTGGTATAATCCGCTTCCGCCAATCACACCTAACAATTTATCTGCCATGAAAATTTTTACTCCGTTAAATATTGAAAGGGATTTAGCCCAAAGGCCTTAGGGTTTTATAAGGGGATTTCTATTTATAGCGATGGGCAAGCAGAAGGTCCATCTGATTGAAGAATCCCTTCCCCATTAGGAAAAGGGAGATTGGTTTTCCACCTAGGGTTTAACCTGGTTAAAGCAAGTCCTCTGTCTTTCTTTCTACCTCACTGAGCAAAAATTTCAACTCCGCGATCTGGTCGCCAGCCTTGCCGATTACTTTCTCCTCTTGCTTGAGGTTTTGAATCTTAACATTCACATCTTCCGCCAACAAGTTCAAGGAACTCAACCGTTTTTCCACCTCTCCGACCAAACTGATCTTGCTGTTCAGTAGATCAATTTTTGATTCAGCATCCTTTGTAATGGAGGTAAGTTTTTCAATATTCAGGTTAATTGTATCGAGATTTTCTCTTTCCTTATCAATTTTCTCTTTTTCAATATTAGTGCGGCTAATCACTGCCTCAAGTTCAGCAAGAGCCTGCTGGGTTCGTTTGACTTTTTCCTCGCTTTCAGAAACCAGGCTGATACGCTTCTCCGTTCTCTCCAGCATATTGCTGAGCATATCCATTTTCTTTTCAACCACCAGCACGAACTCCTGCTTTTCATCCAGAGCTTCCTGCCTGCTCCGCAAATCCTTCATCAGGTTATCAAGCTCCTGAAGCCGGGTTTCCGTCCTCCCCGCCTGGGCGGAGTATTTTTGCAACTCATCCATTTTGCCTTCAAAGTTGGAGGTTATCTGCCCTAGTTCCTCACGAATCAGATCGATTTTTAAAATTTCATCCTTAGCTTCCTGAACTTCCTTAAACCGCGTGCGCAATTCAATTTCCTGGATACTCAGTTTTGAGGAAATATTATTCATCCTTTTTTCCTGGTCATCAATGGCCGCCTTTTCCTTGGATAGATCGAGTATTTTCTCCCCAAGTATATTTGCCATGGACTTTAAATCCTCGAGCTTCTGGTCCACCTTCTCAAGGAAATCAATTTTTTTGGAAACTTTAGTAATCTTAATGTTCGCCTCTTCAACAAAGAAATCCAGGCCGTCCACCTTTTTTTCCATCTTTTCAATGAGGGCTTTCCTCTGCATCTGGGTTTCCATCTTCACGTCAAGACTGATGACCATTGAGCTAAGATCATTAATCTTCTTGTCCACCTGATCTACCAATTGTTGCTTGCGGATGATCTCATCCTGTTGTTGGTGGGCAGACTCGTTCATCACCTCGACATGCTTGAGAATCTCGGAGATGGTATCAACCTTCTTGATTTCTTCGTCCAACCGCTTGACCTTCTGCTCTGCTTCCTCGGCCATGACGTTAAAGCGGCTCATCTTTTCATTGGCATCATCAATGCTTTTCATCTCACCTTTCAAAATCTTCATTTTGTTGCTGAGATTGTCTATCAGAAAAGAATTGAGATTGTTTATCTTTTCCTCGGTCTTGTCAATGACGGTTTTTTCGTCATGAATCCTCGCAATTCGGGTCTCTACATCCACGGACACAGAATCCAAGTCGCGCAAACGTCCGGTAATGCTTCGGATCATTTCATTTTTTATGGAGATATTTTTTGACTCGATTTTCAATTCGCTAATTTGTTGCATCAGG
>DODH01000310.1:1058-4419 GCA_003545625.1 Nitrospina sp. | reverse complement strand
TAATCACCCTGCACCTTAGCAAGAATGCGCTTCAACTCTTCCGTATCGCGGGTATGGCTTTCTATAGTTTCCTTATCCTGCTTGATCCGGTCATAGCGACTGTCGAGTTCGCTCAGGGTGTCTTTCATAACCCCGGTTTTTACGGCGGCCGTTCTCAGCAATTCTTTCATGCTGACAACGTCCTGCACCTGACCCGAAACGCTATCGAGTATATTTTCAAGCCGGTTGATATTGCGATCCGCAGACTTGAGCAGTTTACTTTCTTCGCGAAGTTTTTTAACTTTGGAATCCATGTCCCAGACCAGGACATTCAGGCGGCCTGCATCCTCATTTGCTTTTTCGACAACCAGCTTTTGCTGGCCAAGGCTTTTAGTCTTGCTGTTAATGTGCTCGTTGAGCAAATGCAGTCCATCCAAATCCCTTTTCAGGGTGTTGTAATTAGAGTTCAGTTCTTTTGAAATGCGTTGAAAATCTCTAATGCGAACATCAAAAGTCTTGATTTCTTCAAAGCGGACATCCATTGCATCTAGCTTCCTTAACGCATCGGGCACCTGGCCGCTAATGCTGTCAAAAACCCTTTTCTTTTCTTCCAACTCCCCCGATTTCCTCTCAAAATACTCCACCAGCAATTGCAGGTTCTTGCGCTCATGAGAAGCGAGCTTAACAAGCTCTTTAAATTCTTTGGGGTCAAAGCCTCCTCCGGCTTTGTCTGACGATATGGGACGGTTCTCAGGTTTGAAATCTTTGGCCATAACAGAAGTCCTGTCTTAAAGGGATCAATTTTTGGCACAGGGCCAGTGCCCAAGATACCATAAGTCGCTATCTTTTTATATACTTATGGGAATTTAAAGTCAAGCACCACCAGGCGCCAGCGTGACGCTGGACCCAGTTTGCAATAGCTCTGTTGGGTGGCAAAAAGTTGTTTCGGCTCAACTAGCCATTGCTATCTGCCCCCGGTGGCTCACCGGCGCCAGCATGATGCTGGACTCAACTTGCAATAGCTCTATTTGCTGACAAGGATTATCTCGACTCAATAAGATACTCAGCGATTTGGACGGCATTGAGTGCCGCCCCTTTGCGCAAATTGTCGGACACCACCCAGAAGTTGACGGCATTTTCACAGGAAATATCGTCACGAATCCGGCCCACAAACACTTCATCTTTGCCAGCACCATCAATAGCCAATGGATATTCGTTGCTTTCAGGATTATCTGTCACGCAGATTCCATCCATACCGGACAAAAGTTCCCTGACCCCCTGAGCATTGATGGGTCTAAAGGTTTCCACGTTAATGGATTCAGAATGGGAATAAAAGACGGGTACTCGAACCGTGGTGGGCGAAATCATAATTGACGGGTCACCTAAAATCTTTCGCGTCTCATTAACCATCTTCATCTCTTCCTTTGTATATCCACTATCAAGAAAATTATCTATATGTGGAATACAGTTAAATGCAATTTGATGAGGATATACATTAGGTTCTGTGATTTTTCCGGCCAGAAGGTTTTTGGTCTGGTTTTGCAGCTCTTCGATGGCCCTTTGACCGGAGCCGGAAACAGACTGGTAAGTGGAAACCACAACCCGCTTTATTTTATACTTGTCATGGATCGGCTTAAGCACCACCACCATCTGAATGGTTGAGCAATTGGGATTGGCAATGATACCCGGTTCATCCCCGATAGCGTCCGGGTTCACCTCCGGCACTACCAGCGGGATATCCGGTTCCATACGAAACGCACTGCTGTTATCAATTACAATACAGCCCGATTTCACTGCAGAGGGAGCAAACTGGTGACTCACACCCGCTCCTGCCGAAAAAAGGGCAATATCCACCCCTTCAAATGAATTTTCTTTTAGCTCCTCAACAGCTAGGGAGTTTCCATTAAATGGCAGGGCTTGTCCCACCGACCTTGCCGATGCTAAAGCTTTCAGGTTGGCAACAGGAAAATTCCGCTCCTCAAGGATTTCCAGCATTTTTCTTCCCACCGCACCGGTGGCACCAGCTACCGCAATATTATATTGATCCTTCTTAACCATTCTTCTTTTTCTCCAATTCTTCCGCTACCAGATCGCCCATTGTCTGAGTACCCACCTCTTTCATGCCAGGAGACATGATGTCACGGGTGCGGACTCCTTTTTCCAATACAGATTCAACCGCTGATTCGATCCACGTATTCGGTTCCTCACGGTCCAAGGAATATTTGAACATCATGCCCACGGACAATATTGTCGCCAGGGGGTTTGCCAATTTCTGCCCGGCAATATCCGGTGCACTGCCATGAATAGGTTCATACATGGCATGTTTTTCCCCAAGGC
Source organism: Nitrospina sp. (assembly GCA_003545625.1). The sequence continues at coordinate 2,103 of DODH01000310.1, read as the reverse complement.
TTGCTGAGGGCAACATACCAATTGATCCCGTAAGCATGGATGCCTCATCACTTAAAATATCTCCGAACATATTGGTCGTCACAATCACATCAAATTGTTTGGGATTTCTCACCAATTGCATGGCGCAGTTATCCACATACATATGCGAAAGCTCCACATCCGAATAACTGGAATGCAGGTTAGTCACCACCTCACGCCAGAAACCGGTCGCCTCCAGAACATTGGCCTTATCCACTGAGCAAACAGATTTGTTGCGCTTGCGAGCCACATCGAAAGCAATGCGAGCAATGCGTTCGATTTCCGGCTCGGTATAAACCAACGTGTTGAATCCCCTGCGGGTTCCATCTGCAAGCGTATCAACCCCACGTGGCTCACCGAAATATATTCCACCGGTCAATTCCCGTACAACAAGAAGATCCAACCCTTCGACAACTTCACGCTTCAGGGTAGAAGCATCAACCAAAGCCGGGAAAATACGGACCGGGCGAAGATTCGCATAAAGCCCCAAGCTGGACCTTAGGCCCAACAAGGCCCGTTCTGGTCTCAGGGAAAAGTCAATATTCTCCCATTTGGGTCCGCCGACCGCGCCTAACAAAATGGCATCGGCATTTCGGGCCGTCTCCATGGATGCTTCTGGTAAAGGGTGCCCGGTCGCCTCATAGGCGGTCCCGCCAACGGGCGCCTCACTGATGCTTATCTTTAAACCCAGTTTGGACTCTATAATCTTGAGAATTTTGAGGGCTTCCTGAACTACTTCCGGCCCAATTCCATCACCGGGAAGTACCGCAATATTGAAATCTGTTTTCATAGAATAATTTAATTCTCCCTCTCTTAATTAAGACCTGTCCCGTTCTTAAAATAGATTTTTGCAAGTATATCGGCATTAAATCCGTTGTAAATATATATTTTTACATTATCATAATCGCCGACGGTGAAAACTTGAATAACCTTTGGAAACCGCCCAGCTTATGATTAATGGCAAAAAAGTCTGTGTTGTCATGCCTGCCTACAACGCCGAAAAAACCCTCAAAAAAACTTACGACGA
>DODH01000310.1:0-644 GCA_003545625.1 Nitrospina sp. | reverse complement strand
ATCAAAACCTTTGTGCATACTGAAAACAAAGGCTATGGAGGCAACCAGAAAACCTGTTACCAGGCGGCTCTTAAAAGTGGAGCCGACATTGTTATCATGTTGCACCCAGACTATCAATATAACCCCAAGCTCATCACAGCTATGGCATCCATGATTGCGGAAGGGGTTTTTGATACGGTGATAGGAACGAGGATTCTTGGCAACAAAGCTATGATGGGGGGAATGCCGCTTTACAAATACATTTCGAACCGTGTTTTAACTCTGGCCGAGAACCTGATTATCCAGCAAAAACTTTCTGAATATCACACCGGCTATCGGGCCTTCAGCCGCAAAGTTCTGGAGACCATACCGTTGCTGGAGAACTCAGACGATTTTGTATTCGACAACCAGATGCTTTGCCAAATCCTGTATTTTGACTTTGTTGTTGGGGAAGTATCCTGTCCTGCTCTGTATTTTCCGGATGCCTCATCCATCAGTTTCAGCCGAAGCATGACTTATGGAATGGGAGTGATGCAAACCGCCATGAAATACGCCTTCGCCAAACGTGATATGGGCCATTTCAAAATCTTTAATCCAAAGGGAAAAAAATTAAAAATTTATTCCTAATTTTTTAAAATATCAAGATGCATTTATTATGAAAAGTT
>DODH01000258.1 GCA_003545625.1 Nitrospina sp. | reverse complement strand
ATTGCGCCACACCGGAATGGTTTTTTTGTATAGGATTAAAACACTGATATTTAATCGTTTTGTATCATATTGTCAAGCAGATTTGAACCCAAAAATTGGATTTTATTTCCTCGTTTGTATGACCACGGGCCGCGAGGCGGATTGCTAGCAAAATAAAGACATTGCAAGTTACCAGCAGAGGTTCTCCGCCACTCGGCGTGGGGCCAGTGTGCAATCGCTTTCTCTGTCGAACAACCGTTTTTCTCGGCTTAATGAGCCCTTGCTATTTGCTTCCCCTGCCAAGGGGCTATCTCATTTCCAATCGCCCTTCCATCGATTTCAACAGGGTCACGGAGTCGGCATACTCAATATCCGAACCCACTGGCAGGCCCCTGGCGATCCGCGTGACTTTGACCTCCGCGAAAGGTTTCAAAACCTTGGAGATGTAAACTGCGGTGGATTCGCCTTCCATATCCGGATTGGTAGCCAGGATAACTTCCTTAATTCCTGGTTTGCTGACTTTCTCTTTCAACGCTTCAATGGTCAGGTCATCGGGTCCAATGCCGTCCAGCGGGGAAATAACCCCCATGAGCACATGATAAACTCCTTTGAAATAACCCATATTTTCCATCACATAAACATCGTGCGGTTCTTCCACTACGCAAATTTGTGAATGGTCACGGGAGGTGTCTGAACAAATATCACAGGGCTCTGACTCGGTGATGCCATGGCATATCGAACAGAGAATAATCTTTTCCTTAAGGTTCTGAATGGCTGAGGCGAGTTTATTCGCCTGATCCGCTTTTCCGCGCATCAGGAAAAACGACAACCGTTCGGCGGTTTTCTGGCCAATACCAGGAAGCCTCTTCAGTTGATCTATAAGTTCTGTAATAGCGGGTGGTCTTTTCACGGCAAGACGGCTAATGGAAAAAGTTGGAGGACTAATAGTAAAAAGCACAAGTGCATTTGCTCGCTTTACGAGTATCGACCCGTTGCCACCGGCTGCTGGCCGGTTTATGTAAAGAGTCCGGGAATTTTCAGGCCCCCGGTCAATTTGGACATTTCATCCTGCGCCAGTTCTTTCACTTTTTTATGAACTTCGTTCATGGCACCGGTAATAAGATCTTCGAGCACTTCACGGTCATTCATATTGATCAACTCGTCATCGATGTGGATCGAGATAATTTCATGGAGTCCATTGGCAACAACCTTCACCATCCCACCGCCGGTAGACACTTCCACCGTTTTTTCAGCAAGGCCTTCCTGAATTTCGGAAAGCTTGCCCTGCATATCTTGAGCCTGTTTGAATAACGACGTCCAGCTTTTATCAAACATCGAAACACCTGTTGTTTAGGAAGTTTTCCCTGTGGCAACGACCTTCAGGAAATCTCTATTTATTCTATAATTTTCTCTGCGGCAACTCGCAGGCCTTTTGGACTACTATTCGTGTCCAAAATTCATAAGGGCCGCTCATGCCAAAAGCAATTTTTAGAGGTGTCCTTTATTTAAAAGGCCTGCGCCGCAGATAATTTATTGCGGCACTCTTATTTCACCACAGTGCCCCCGAAGATGTCCAGAGCATCCTGAATAATTTCTAATTCTGTTTTCTGCCTGCCCTGGTTTTCATCATTTATAGTTTTTTTTTCCTGCCCACTTGAAGAAGGGTTCGGGGTAGGCCGGACTTCACCCAGTTTAAGAACCACCTGCACCTCGTGGCCGCTGGCTGACCGGACCATGTCCTTGATGAACTGAATATTTTCCGGGGTCTCCACCATTTCAAGGGTGAAGGAGTCTGAAAACATAAGTTGAATTTCTTTTTCGTTGAGTACGAGCACCTGGCATTTATCCAGATAATGCTCGAAAGTAGGCCGTTTTCGGGAAACCTCCTGACGGACCTTGGCCCAGACCGAAGAATCAAAAGAACCGTTTTCCGGTTGGGCCATGGACTGGGTTTTCGCTGGAGACGCGCCTGAATCGCTTTGCGTAGACGGCGCTAGGGGTTGGGCCTGCTGAGCTTCGCTCTGGTTGATTTTGTGGATGAGGTCATCAATTTTTTTAAAAGGCCGGGTTTCGGTCAGTCTTAGGATAGCCATTTCAAAAACCATCTGCGCCAGGGAGCTACGCTTCATTTCTGTTTCTGCACGGGAAAGAATGGTGAACATTTGCTGCAACTCATCGGCATGGAATCCTTGTGCCTGTTTTTTCAGAACCTCCAAGTTGCAGGTCTGCGCGTTCAGCAGGGTTTCCGGATTGCGGGAAACTTTGACCATCAGCAGGTTCCTTAAATATTCCATCACACTCCGGCAAAACAGATTCAGGTCTTTACCCTGGTTGGCGACTTGTTGAACCAGAGTGATTAATTCAGAGGGTTCCCGTTTAATCAGTAGCTCCGCAAAAAGCTCCAGAGTGGTTCCCCCAACAATACCGAGCACGGCCTCCACCGAATCGGTATCAATCTTTTTACCACTGTAGGCGATGACTTGGTCCAGCAGGCTTTGCGCATCACGCATACTGCCAGCACCAATTTTGGAAATTTCTACCAACCCTTTTTCATCGATTTGAATTCCCTCCTGCCCACAAATCAGTTCCAGTTGTTTGGTGATCTGAGCGTTGGAAAGCGGCTTGAACTCAAAGCACTGGCAACGGGAAAGGATCGTTTCCGGAATTTTGATCAACTCGGTGGTGGCAAAAATAAAAATAACACGGGGCGGAGGTTCTTCCAGCGTTTTCAACAAGGCATTGAACGCATTTTTTGTGAGCATATGAACTTCATCGATGATATAGACCTTGTAACGGGCAGAGGATGTGGCGTATTGCACATTGTCGATGAGGTCGCGCACCTCGGCCACCCCATTATTGGAAGCGCCATCAATTTCCTGAACATCAATACAGTTGCCTGCTGTAATTTCTTTGCACAAACTGCAAGTGCCGCAGGGGTCTATGGTCGGTCCCTTTTCACAATTGAGAACCCGCGCCAGAATCCGCGCCATGGTGGTTTTTCCTACGCCACGTGTACCGGAAAATAAAAACGCGTGCGATACACGGTCCATTTCAATGGCATTGGAAAGAGTCCGAACAATATGTTCCTGTCCGACCAATTCACTGAATTTCTGGGGGCGCCATTTACGGGCTGAAACCTGGAAGTCCATTATTTCAGAAGACCAATGGTTTGCAGGCAACTGCTGATTGCGAGTCGCCTAGAGATGTTATTTAAAGGCAGAATTGCTGGGTAACTCACAGCACACATGGGAATTTGCTACCGCTGCTTCCTTCCGGACCTGACGGATTTCACAAGACCACGTTGCGTGAGGCCCAACAAAACTGCCAATATCTTAGCGGAGAATCTCCGCTGATAAATTGAAATGTCCTTGACTGCTAACAACCGTTATTCTCGGCTTTACGAACTCTTGCCAGTTTACCCCCACGGTAGTGGTGGCGGAGAGGGAGGGATTCGAACCCTCGGTAGGGGGT
>DODH01000305.1 GCA_003545625.1 Nitrospina sp. | reverse complement strand
GAGAACGTGGTGAACGATTTTAAAACGTTGCAGAAAAAATATAACTGCAACCATTTTTTCTTCACCGATGAGGCGCTTCCCATTAATTTTCTCAGAACCTTTGCGGCTAAAATTATTGAGGAGAAAGTCGATGTGCAGTGGACGGGCGAACTCAAGTTCGAGAAGAGCCTGCTAAAAGACGACCGTATGGATCTGTTATATAAATCCGGTTGCCGCAAACTTATTTTTGGATTGGAGTCTTACAACCAGCGGGTTCTGGATTCCATGAAAAAAGGCGTTGAACTGAGTTGGGTCGATGAAACGGCGGAACGATGCATGAAGTTGGGCATCGCCATGCATTTTTACCTGATTTGCGGATTCCCGACAGAAACCCGTGAAGAGGTGATGGACTCGATCAACTTTATACTCGATAACCAGCGTTTGCTGGACTCCCCCGGTTTTTCAGCCATCCTTTCCCAGTTTGACTTGGAACGGGGTGCTCCTATTGAAAAAAATCCGGCAGAATGGGGCATCAAAAACCTTTATACCCCACCAGAACATGACTTAAGTCTGGGTTATTCTTATGAAACAACGATCGGTATGAACTCGGAGGAAATCAATGAGCTGTACCAGCAATTGATCGAAAAGCTGGGGCGTGAGGTGATGACCTTTCCTCACAATTATTCCCTGTCCGATGGCCTGCTTTATCTCGCTCACCACCAGCGCAATTCCTTGACCGAAAGATTAGGCGCTCTCGCCTAACCAGCCGGTGAGCTGCCGGTGGAACTTGCAATAGTTTTTTACTTCGTATTGTTTTATGCTGAGCTTCCGTGATATTTTCATTAGCTTTCGTGCCCCGAAGGGGTAGAAGCATCTCGTCTTCGTGCCTATAAGGCTTCCCTGCCAAGGGGCTAATACCTCGATTGTTTTTATTGGGCCGCGCGCTCAGCGCTCAGTTCCGCTCGGGCATCTTTGAAAATGCCAAATGAGGATTGCAGAATCAGCCCGGCGATGATAACCCCGACCGCCAGGTCGGGCCAGTGAGTACCTGTCCAGACCACCGCTACGGCGGCTACTAAAACTCCAAGGTTTGCCAGTACATCGTTGCGTGAACATAACCAGGCCGACCGCATATTGATATCATCATCTTTGAAGCGCAGGAGCAAATAGGCGCAGAACAGATTGACTGCAAGTGCCAGTCCGCCGACAATGCCCATCGTTGAGGCATCTGGAAGTACCTGATGGGTAACTCGATAAATAGCGGAACCCAGAATGCCGAGCGCGAAAATACTCATTATGATTCCCTTAAGAATCGCAGCGCGGGTTCTCCAAACCGGATCGTGTTGAATCACGAAAAGGGAAAATCCGTATATGGCGGCATCGCCCAGCATATCGAGGGCATCGGCCATCAATGCGTTGGATTGAGCCACCCACCCGGCAATGCCTTCGACAAAAAACATGATGAGGTTGATAACAAGTACCAACCAGAGAATTTTCCGTTTGGAGCCCCTCGCCAGTTCCTCCTCTATTTCACAACCGTCACTCATGTCAGGCCCTTTTCCAGTATCGGGTGATGAGCAAAGATAACAGGTAGAAGGCCCCCGCGACCAGAATGATGGTGGGGCCAGGTGGCAGATCGGGCTGATAAGATAACGCCAGACCTCCTGTGGTGAAAACCACTCCCAGAATAGTGGCCAACAGCATCATCAGGTTCAGTGAGCGGACATAAAGGCCGGATACTGCTGCCGGAAGCGTTAACAAGGCGATCACCAGAATCAGCCCGACAATCTGAATCAATATTACGACAGTCAAGGCAACGAGAGCAAGAAAGAGCAAATAAAATCTTTCAACGGGAATGCCGCGTAGGCGGGCAAACTCTTCATCAAACGATACTGCCAGAAACTGTTTATAAAATAGAAATACAATGAGCAGGATCAGGACATCCAACCCGGCGATCCAGAAAAGGTCATCGGAGGAGATCATCAAAATATTCCCGAATAAAAAACTCATAAGGTCAATGTTGTAGCCGGGAGTTTTCGAGATGAACAATATCCCGACAGCCATGCCTCCTGCCCACAGTGCGCCGATGACTGTATCTTCCTGCTGTTGAAGCCGCAGGCTCACCCAACCGAGGATTACCGCAAAAACCAGTGCCGCGACCAAGGCGCCTTCAATGGGAGGCCTGCCCAGGTAATAGGCGATACCCATTCCGCCCAACACTGAATGGGCGATGCCGCCAGCCAGATAACCGATACGTTTTACCACAACGTAAGAGCCCACCACGCCACAGGCCACACTGGCAAGAATGCCACCAACAATAGCGTTTTGCATAAAAGCCTGAGAAGAAACCGCATCGAAAAAACTACTCATGATATTTTTTTTCATCTCCGTGGTGGTGCACCATATGCATATGGGTGCCATACATATTTTCAATCGTTTCTCCTGTCAGTTCTGATGTGGGGTGGCAGATGAGGGTGCGGTTGATGCAGGCTACCCGGTCAATGTATTGCGAAATAAAACCGATGTCATGGGTCACCACGATGATGGTGACGCTCTCGTTCAACTGCTTGAGCAGGTCGAAGATGTCCTTTTCAATTTTCATATCGACATTAGCGGTGGGCTCGTCGAGAATCATAATTTTCGGTTCGCAGGTGAGGGCTCGAGCGATCAGAACCCTTTGCAGTTGCCCGCCGGAGAGAGAGCCGATGGCCCGTTTGCGAAGGTCCAGAATTTCGACATCGTTCATGGACTTTTCGGCGGCGCGTTTGTCTGCTTTATTGAAAAAACCGATACTGGAAGTTTTTCCCAAACGCCCCATCAAAACCACTTCTTCCACACTGATCGGGAAATCCCGGGAAAACGGTGTTAGTTGCGGCATGTAACCGATTTCCTTAACCGATTGGAAGGGAGACTTGCCAAGAACCTCAATGGAACCCTCATCCGGGGTTAAAACACCCATGATGATTTTCAGCAGGGTGGTTTTGCCGCTTCCGTTCGGGCCGACCATTCCAATAAATTCGTTACGCTGGATATCGATCTCGATATTTTCAAGTATTTTCGGGCCGCCATAACTGAAATGGAGGTCCATTATTTTAATGACCGAATCCATACTCACTGCAATACTCCAGAAATGGCGGTAGCTGTCCGCCGCATGTTTGCCAGATAATCTTCCGCCAGAGGGTCCATTTCACGGACGGTGGCACCAATCATTTTCGCGATTTTTCCAGCAATGGAAAGACTGAATTGTTTTTGTACAAATATTACCTTAATCCCAAGCTTTTTGCCCTTTTCAATTATTTTTTGCAAGGATCGGGCTCCGGGCTCTTTGCCTCCGGCTTCAATGGAAATCTGTTCCAGACCATAGTCTTCAGCAAAATAAGACCAGGCGGGATGAAATACCATGAAGCGACGATTATTGCTTCTTGCAAGAATTTTCCGGATATCCTTGTCCAGCACATCCAGCTCATTCTGGAATGCCCGAAGATTTGCTTCAAAGTATTTTTCCTGATTAGGTTCGGTACGGACGAGGATTTCCTTGATTTTTTTTGCCATGAGCTTGACCTTTGCCGGGCTGGTCCAAATGTGCGGATCGCGGGAGCCATGCGAGTGGTCGTGGTCGTTTGCTGGATTTTGGTTGTCGTGCAAAGGAACGAATTGCAAGTTTGAGTGGATGGATTGAATCCGCTCAATCCAAATGGTTTCAAAAGGCACACCGATGCTGAAGTATAATTTTGCCTGGGATAGAAGGCTCATCTTTTTCGGGTTTGGGTTAAAAGTTGCCGGGCTCTCTCCAGGGTTCACCATGACCTCGACCTTGACCTGCTCTTTACCTATTCGTTCGACAAAATATTTTTGTGGAAGAATGCTGACAAAAACCGGGATGGGTTCGGTCCAGCCTTTATCAGGAAAATATAGGTGCTGTATCAGGACAACTATAAATAGTCCCGTTTTAAGAAAATGATTCATTTTAAATTTCGTGTCGTGCCTCAATACGGATAAAATTTTGAGTATAAAGTATTTAGATACAGATCGCCTGCATTAGATTTGATTTTTATAGGGATGGGAACATTTTATTCAACGATAAGTGTGGATGAATAAAAGGCTTTAATTTAGCAAGTGGCTCCAATCGAAGTGATTTTTCAGCTTAAAATGAATCTGAAAGTCGTTGGCCTTATAAGAACTTAGAGGTACTTCTCCACCCAGTGATGCTTGCCAACCGCTGGCAGGATTCCATAAATGTACACTGGGTAAAATAGTGAAGGTGTCGTTCTCCTTTTCTAATCCGCTTAAAATACTTTCGGAAATAATCTCAAGGGAAATAACCGGAACAAAGGATTGATCAGGTTTGGAAGGGGCGATGCCATGACCGGTTCCTTCGATGAAGGAGTAGCTCAAAGCAAAGGCGAACTCCACTTCGGTTTCCACTGGCCCGGATATAACAGACTCATACTCGGCATTGGCCCCGAAAAACCAATTTCGCCAAGATTTATCAAAAAATAGCACGGCCCCGAGTTTCGTTTGTTCTTCTCCGAAACCTTTTTCCCCATCCCCTGTAGGTAGCCCAATGCTAATTCCTCCTGTCAAAACAGTTTCAGGTTGATTGAGAAATGCATACTTGATAGGCATTATCTCAATGTCTCCCAACTCGTATTGATTATCATTAGTACCTGTGTCCGAAAAGGGGATTGAAAATTCCGATCCAAAGCTGAAGTCATCTGCCCAGGCTATGCCAAATTCTAGAGTAGTTTCAAAAGCAGGTCGTTTTTCGCTGTCTTCTTCTTTCTGGAAATCATCGTAGAAAGAAAAATTAATGCTTTGCTCATCCTCGATATGGGCATGATGAACTTTTATGAGTTCACTGATAGCACCTGAAAATGGAGCGGAGTCTTGATGGGCTTGGGTAGTGCCTAATGAAAACAGAATAATAAAAGCGCTTAAAATACATTGAATGGATTTCATAAGTATCTCTATATTATTAATTCTCACGCTATAAAAGAGTGGCTCAATAGTCATCTTCGGTTATGACCTCCGATGATAAAGTTCTTCAGCGGGAATCAGGTTTTTTTAAATTAATGTAAAAGATCGCGAAACTACGCACCGGTCACTTCAATAGGTAAAGCTATTAGGGGTAAATTAGCTAAAACGAGGAGGGTGATCTAAGGGGTCTAAAAAATGAAAATCATATGAAGGGGCAACTCTTGTCATATTTTCTACGATCATGAAAACAGGAGCTTCCCTGGTTGCAGGTAACACGGTTAGGTTTTTACTGGCTGAAATATTAGATGGAACCGTTCCTGGAGTTTTACCTCCACAATCCGAAGCAATTTGGAACTCGGCTACATAATCCTTTGGCAACAAACTGTGAGGGCAAAAACCGAAATGAGTATGGTTTTTAAGAATACAATGAGCGGACGGTGCAACTTGTGTTTTATGAAATGGAGAAACCGCCTGATGTTGCTCATGGTGATGGTGTGACGAGGCCATAGCCCCTGAAACCCATATACAGGCTACAAATGTAAACAGGATTGAAGCCACTATTTTCAAGCGCATCGTTCTTTCATTTTCAATGTTTGAATTTCTCTCATTGTAGGCCATAAATCACAAATTTTCAATAATTTATCCCACAATCACCAGCACATGGACCAATTGTCTTTTTGAATTTATTCTCATTATCTGTTAAAGCGGAAAATTCAATTTTGCTAAGAAAACTAATTGATTTATACCTAAGATGAAAATACTTAGTATTTTATTCCATAAATCCAGTGCCAAATTATAAAAGCCAGAGCAAGCTGAAGGGCAGGGCGAATAAAAGTAAGCCTATTAGTATATTGACGATCTGGAACAAGAAAATGATGTCGGTAATGGGGGCGATCATAACTTCTGTTCCGACCCTGCGAACAGCATGTTCGATATCGGCGGAGGTGATCTCTTCCTTATCCCTTTTGTGAAGTTCTTCCATTACATCGTCCAGGAAAAAAAAGCGTAATGCCTTGAGTATGACCACAAACAGGAGCCCAGAAGAAAAACCTGTTATGCCTCCCCGTTGTTTCAGTTTTTGGCGTAGTTCATCCCCGATCTGGTCATACTTTTCTGCCAGCTCATGTTTGGGTATATTTTTTTGGAGCTTTGGAAAACGCCCAATCACCTCACGCGTTAACCAGTCCAGCAATTCCTGAAGTCCAGATAGCGCTTCCTGCAATTTTTTGCCCAGGAGATGGAGACTGCAGGCTATCCATCCGTGAAACATGCCCAGACCAAGATAACCTCCTCCCACCAAAATTAGAATCGTTCCTTCCAGCCAAGTACTCCACTCGATGGCATCGAGCACATTGAGATTAAATACAAAGATGGCAAGAGCACCGAGAGAAAACCCCACAATGCCGAACAAAAAAAGGTTCTTGAAGGTGCCGACCAGAAGATCTTTGAAAAATCCGAACCAGAAATCGAGGACTTGTTGTTTGTTCATTCTTTGGCGGGGCCAGCTTTAGGGTCCACATGGATGGAAAGGATCAGGTCTCCGCGTTTTCCATCCCGGGATTTTCCTTTATCGCGTATGCGCAGTTTTCCGCCTGAGGGAAAGTTCGGCGGGATGTGTACCATCAGTTGTTCTGTTTCCCCATTGACCTGATAGGAAATTTTCTTGCGGGACCCGTTCAGAGCTTCCACAGGAGGGATGGAAAGGTAAAAATCTATATCCAATGAGGGTGGGGATTCTTTTTTTCCAAATATTCCTTTTAAACCTTTTACCATAGGGTTGCCGGTTTTTGGTGGAACCGAAGAAGCTGGCCCCGATTGGGCCTGCTTTTGCTGGTTCATTTTATGTAGTGCGTACAAGGACGAGCCGACAACTTGAGCCAGCTTTAAGCCCATGCCAATTCTTCCAATCGGACCCGGCACCATTCTGAGGATTCTCCCCAATCCGCCTACGGCGCCGCCGAAAAACAAGGTCTGGAAAAACGTGTTGCCGGAACGAAAGCCGGAACGGTTGAACTCCCGATTGAGTTCTTCAAAAATTTCACGGGCATTTTCACCGCGAAACATGCTGGCAAAAATATCTTCCTGGGAATAACGGAAATTAGAAGACCCGGTGGTGTGTCCGGCAAGATGGTCGGCCCGAAACCGATCGTACTCTTTTTTCTTCAATGGGTCGCTCAACACTCCATAGGCTTCTGTGATCTCTTTAAACTTTTTTTCACTTTCAGGATCATCAGGGTTGCGGTCCGGGTGAAGCTCAAGAGCCAGTTTGCGAAATGATTTTTTAATCTCATCCTGGCTTGAACTTTGAGAAATATTTAGGATGGAGTAATAGTCCTCTTTTGTTCGGCGGGGCATGGGTGTTACATTCCCAGTTTCTGGGGATAGATGGCTTCTGCCACTTCAGGGCCTTCCAGCCGGGTTTTACGTTTCGTGGTTGAGATCAGGTAGGTCTCGTCTGCATGCAGACGTTGTTTTAAGTTTTCAAAATGAACTTTAATAGGTTTGGATGAAATATCTTCATCCGATTTCTGCGGGACGATTATAAAATGTTTTTCCCCTAATACATCGCGGTATTTGCGTTTCATGCTCATTTTATAGGCCTGATAACCAGAAAGAGCCTCTGCGCCGGCATAAGGCGTTTCGTTCAAAACTTTATAGTGATCAGGAATATAAACATTGGCGAAATAGTCGGAGCCGAGGGAATGATGGACTGTGGTCTTGACCTTTAGAATCCTCATGCTCTCCTCTGTAGGAGTCATATTCATTTCTACCCAATAGGCTCGGTCATGAAAGTTAAGGTTCTCAAGAAATACGATGCCATACAAGGCGTTAAACTTGAATTGCAAAAAAATGCCTAAAAACACCCATCCAAAAACTCGCCAGAATTTTCTCACCGCAATAAACCTCGTCTTTTTTGGTCCTTTTCGAAAAAGGCAGAATAGATCGCATTAACAAACCTTTGGGGAATTATTATCCGGGAATCGTAGAACAAAAGCAAACCGGGCATAAATTCCGGTGGAGCTCTATGATTCTGGGGTGGAATTTTGGAATACACAAATAAACGGCATGAGAAAATTAATTTTACACGATTGTGACCAATTATCGGTATAGAAAGGTAGA
>DODH01000283.1:2148-7652 GCA_003545625.1 Nitrospina sp. | reverse complement strand
CCGGTGTGGCGCAATGGTAGCGCACTCGGCTGTTAACCGAGTTGTTAGAGGTTCGAGTCCTCTCACCGGAGCCAGTTTTCGCCCCTTTTTAGGGGCATAAATCTATAAACCCTGTCGAATTCTCGGCAGGGTTTTGCTTTAGGTTGCAAAGGCCAATTTGATTCGTTATCCTTCTTTATACTGGTAAACCGCCTTTAACTACAATAAGATACAGTTATGATTCAACGACCGCGTAGAAACAGACTGAATCCGGCCATTCGCGGACTGATCCGGGAAACGGTGGTGAGTCCGGCCAATCTGGTCTGGCCCGCTTTTGTCCAGGAGGGAAATAATCTTCGTAGCCCAATTGCTTCGATGCCGGGCATCTCACGGCTTTCCATCGACCAGCTTGTCGCCGACTGCCAACAGGCATTTGATCTGAGGGTTCCGGCAGTGGCCCTCTTCCCTGCTTTGGACGATTCGTTGAAAAATTCCGAGGGTAAGGAAAGCATTAATCCCAACGGACTGCTACAACGGGCGGTAAAGGAATTAAAAAAAACGATTCCCGGCATGCTGGTTATCACCGATGTAGCACTGGATCCTTATTCTTGTGATGGACATGATGGATTGGTACAAGACGGCAAAATCCTGAATGACGAGACACTCCCCCTGCTTGCCGAAATGGCAGTGGCCCAGGCTCAGGCGGGAGCCGATGTGGTAGCGCCTTCCGATATGATGGACGGCCGGGTCGAGGCCATACGCTGGGCTCTGGACGATGCCGGGTTTCAGGATGTGTTGATTTGCAGTTACTGCGCGAAATATGCTTCGGCGTTTTATGGGCCGTTTCGTGATGCGCTCGATTCCGCTCCCAAAGAGGGAGATAAAAAAACCTATCAAATGGATCCGGCTAATGCCCGTGAGGCGATACGGGAAATCACGCTGGATGAAGAAGAAGGCGCGGACTGGTTGCTGATCAAACCCGGCCTGCCTTATCTGGATATCATCCGGTTAACACGTGAGGTTTCCGCACTCCCCATTGCCGCCTACCATGTCAGTGGAGAATATGCCATGCTCAAGGCCGCCGCCGAAAAAGGTTGGCTCGATTATGAAAGCTGTCTGATAGAATCGCTCATCAGCCTGCGTCGGGCTGGCGCGGATATGATCTTCACCTATGGCGCTATCGATGCCGCTTCAATTTTACAAAAGTAATTTTCCCCTAGCCGGTGCCTAGTGGGCCTTCCAACTTGATAAGAGGTTTGTCCCGCCGTGTCTAAAACCGAATACTGGGTTCATGATTTAGATCCCTTTCTTTTCCAGTTCACAGAGAATTTTGGTATCCGTTATTACGGACTGGCCTATGCGTTGGGCTTCTTGGCCGGGATGTGGCTCCTGCATCTTTTTTGTAAACATGGCAAGGCTACGCTCACCCCCGAACAGCAGTCGTTCACCATCACCGCCATGATGATCGGGGTTTTGCTGGGCGGGCGAATGGGATACATGTTGTTCTATGCGCTGGACGACACGCTCAACCGACCCTGGATCATATTCCAGGTTTGGAAGGGAGGAATGGCCAGTCACGGCGGGTTCATCGGTGTGCTTGTGGCCTGCTGGTGGGTGGCGAAAAAACTGAAACTTTCTTTTCTACAACTCGGCGACTTGTTATGCCCTCTGGTGCCGCCGGGAATTTTGCTCGGACGCATCGCCAATTTCATCAACGGGGAACTGTGGGGCAAGGTCACCCAGGTTCCCTGGGCGGTGATCTTTCCTCAAAGCGCTTCCCTGCTGGGAACGCCTTTGGAACAAATTGCTCCACGTCACCCTTCCCAACTTTACGAAGCCGGACTGGAAGGGGCCTTATTACTGGTATACAGCCAATGGCGGTTGTGGAAGACCGATGTCCTGGCATCTCCGGGAAGATTGACGGGAGAATTCCTAGCGATCTATGCGGTGGTACGGATTTTTGGAGAACAGTTTAGAGAGCCCGATGCGCCGCTTATTATGGACCTCAGCCGAGGCAGTTTTTATAGTATTTTCCTGTTGATCGCAGGCACTTTCCTGATTCTCAGGTCGAGAAAAACGGCCTAGACCCTCCCCGTTATTTCCATTATTTGTAACCCCCTGCAAACACACACTCCACTAGATATAATAGATAAATTATGTAGTTATAATCGCTAATCATCTGTATATAGCGTTTTTTTAAGATAATTCCTTGAATTATCCCGATTGACAGGCATATTGCAACTAGTTATAATAATATTTATAACTAGTTGCAATATAGGATTCAAAATGGTCAAGAACCAGGCGGAAGAAATTCGCAGCTATCTTTTAGCGAAAATACCGGTGCACCCGAAAAATATCGTCGCCAAAACCTCGGAGGCTTTTTCGTGCAGTCGCACGACCGTCCACCGGCATCTGAATCGGTTGTTGCGGGATGGAAAGATCATAAAATCCGGCACGACCCGGCAAGCGCGCTATTTCTTAAAGACAGAAAAAGATAAAGAGGTGGTGGTTTCTTTGAAAGACGGGGTCGCCGAAGATAAAGTCTGGAAAGAAAACTTTTTACAGGATTTTGAAACGCTACCAAAGAATGTTCGGGATATTTGCGAATACGGTTTTCTGGAAATGCTCAACAACGCCATCGATCATTCAGAGGGAACCTTTGTAGTGATACGTGCGGAATGGGAATCTGATTCAGTGAAAATAAAAATTAAGGATAATGGTATTGGAATTTTCAGAAAGATCAAGAACGCCTTGGGCCTGGGGGACGAGCGAGAAAGTGCCCTGCATCTTTCAAAGGGAAAATTCACCACCGACCCGGATAACCATACCGGTGAGGGCATCTTTTTCACTTCCCGGGCCTTCGATTACTTTCATATCTTTACAAGAGGAATATCTTATGCAAGAGATAATTCGGAAGAAGACTGGTTTATAGAAACGGGCCAAGCTTCGCAAAAATCCGGAACTGGCTTGGAAATGATCATAAGTCTGGATTCGAAAAGAAATTTACAGGAGGTATTTGCAGAATATACAGGGGAAGATTCTGAGGGGCTGCTCAAGTTTGACAAGACCCATATTGAAGTAGTGCTGAGCATGTTGGGCGATGAACGCTATGTCTCGCGTTCGCAGGCTCGGCGCATTTGCTTGGGGTTGGAGAAGTTTAAACATGTAATTTTAGGTTTTAAAGGTATTTCTACTGTAGGCCAGGGCTTTGTTGATGAGGTGTTTCGTGTGTTTCAGTCCAAATACCCAAAAATAAAGATCGAATACACCAACACCAATGACAATGTCCGGTTCATGATTGAGCGTTCCCTCTAGCGAGGGGGCAACTAGCAATAGCGTATCTCAGCCTAAATGTTCTATGCCTTTGGCGGTCGCGTGTTATATCCCCTCATTAGCTTTCATGCCCCGCAGGGGTATTAGCGTCACCGCCCCATTGCCACCGGCGGCTCGCCGGTGTAGAATTTTGTTATGGGAATCAAAACAAGTTTATTAGTGTTGATGCTGTTTCTGGTGCCGCAAGCAAAGTTGAAGACGGTAAATGGCGAAGTGGTTCAGATCCAGGATGGGGACACGTTAACGGTAAAGACGGAACGCGATAGATTATACAAGGTGCGTTTGGCGGATATTGATGCTCCGGAAATGGGTCAGCCGTTTGGCAAGCCAGCCCGAAGGTTGGCAGTGGATTTGGCCCTGGAGAAAACGGTGCGGGTGAACTACACCTTTAAGGACAAGTATGGCCGCTTGATTGGAGAGGTGTTTTTGCCCGATGGTAAATTGTTGAATGAGGAAATGCTCAAAGCAGGGCTGGCTTGGCATTACAGGGTGAAGCACCCCCACAGCAGTTTTCTTGAAAAGCTGGAATATAAAGCCTGGAAAAAAAATCTTGGTCTGTGGGTTCAGGAAACTCCTGTTCCGCCTTGGGAGTTCCGCCGGGAAAATAGGCTCCCCCTTCCCCCAACCAAACCGGAGCATATGGACTATGACCTGTTTTTGAGTTATGGCTTGCTGGGCGACCCTAAAACCCGGATCTATGAATGGCCGGAATGCAAGGGCTATCCTAAAGATACCAAGGGCTATATCAATTTTGGAAATTTGCTTGATGCGGAGTCCTTGGGCTACAGGGTTTCTCAAAGATGCGAGATAAAATGATGGCGGGCACAGTAGCCGGGTTTGCCGATATGATAGGGTAGGGATTCATCAGTCCAGCATAGTTGTAGAAAAATATTATAGGGAGTTTTGTTTACAGGATCATGGCAACTAAAGAACTATTATTTGTTGTGGATACGGACACCCCCCATCGGAAAATGATGGCGGGATGGCTTCGGGATCAGGGTTACCGGGTTAAAGTTTTTGACAACGGCGAACTTTGCCTGAATATGCTGGATGAAAACCCCGACGCGATTTGTTTGGACATCAACATGTCTGCGGGGTTGGATATTCTCAAACGCCTGAAGCTCGCGAACCGGGACATTCCGGTTTTGGTGGTGACAGAAAATGACGCGGTGGATTCCGCCGTGGAAGCCATGAAAATAGGGGCGTTTGATTATATGGCGAAACCGGTGGATAAGGTTCGCTTGAAAACAAATGTCGAAAGGGCCATCGAAATGCATACGATGGTCAACAAGATCCAACGTTTGCAGGGAGAGCTGAAGAAAACCTATTCCTATAAAAATATTGTAGGGCAGAGTGATGCAATGCAGCAGGTGTTTGCCCAGATTGATGAGGTTTCGGCAATCAACATTAATGTTTTCGTCCACGGAGAAAGTGGTACCGGCAAAGAGTTGGTGGCGAAAGCCCTTCATTTTAACAGTGCCTACAAGATGGGGGACTTTGTCGCGATCAATTGTGGCGCTATCCCCGAAGAGCTCCAGGAGAATGAGTTTTTCGGCCATGAAAAAGGAGCTTTTACAAGTGCCGATGATTCCCGAATGGGAAAACTGGAGGTGGCCAATGGCGGCACCCTTTTTCTGGATGAAGTGGGGGAGATGTCTCCAAAAATGCAGGTAAAACTTTTACGTTTTATACAGGATAAAAGTTTCGAGAGGGTCGGTAGCAATAAAAAAATACAGGTGGATTTAAGAATCATTTCTGCCACAAACAAAGACCTGGAAAATGCGGTCCGCCAAGGAAAGTTCCGTGAAGATTTGTATTACCGGTTGGTAGTCTATTCGATATTAATACCCCCTTTAAGGGATCGGGGGCAGGATATTCCTATCCTGATCAACCATTTTCTTAAAAAATATAAATTGGACATTACAAAAAAAATCCCCACTGTCAGCTCCTACGCGTTGGAAGCCCTGGTTCGGTATAGCTGGCCAGGAAATGTGCGTCAACTTGAAAATGAGATTTACCGGGCTATGGTTTCCACCCGAACGGACACGGTTCAGATTGAAAACCTTGCACCGGAAATCCAGAAGTTTCGTGAAGGACATGTGGATGGGGACAATCGGTTCACTCTCGCCCGGGAAAATCAAGAATCTGCCCCCCCTGCAGTCTCCCCTCCAATGGCTCAACCTCTATCTCCT
>DODH01000283.1:0-1783 GCA_003545625.1 Nitrospina sp. | reverse complement strand
GAAAAGCAGGCTTTTTTGGAAGCTCTTAACCGGACCAATGGAAATGTTCCCCAGGCCGCAAAGGTCCTGGGTATCAGCCGAGCGACTTTTTATAGAAAAATTAAGAAGTACCGCTCGGTAAATTAAGCAGGGTTTGTCTCACTGTCTCAAAATCGTATCATTTTGAGACAAATCGTCTCAAAATAAGACAAACTTCCTTAAGTCTCCTTCAAGTTTGCCCACCGCGGTTTTTCATTATCTCCTTTATTCATAATGGGTTATATGTTTTCCACCACAATTATTGGGGTTTGGCATGCTCTGTGCTGTTAGTTACCAGTATAGATAATCTGAAAGTTTAGTGAGGTGAAATAATGAGCACAGCAACAATGAAAACCAAAACTCAAGAAGTGCCAGCATCGAAAAGGAGAGGTAGGACTGAGAAAAAATCGCCTTGGGCACCCATAGTTATTTTCCTGATCTTTGCGGGTTTGGTGGTATTTATGTTCTCCCCGAACACGCCAGACTCGAAAAGATCGGGTTCTGATAGCGCGGTGACTAGTGGTTTTGCTAATGGCATATCTAAATAATTTTTGAGAGTTTGCAAGCATGCCAAATCAAGTCGAAATTTTGAAATGCAAAAAGGGCGAAACCATTATCCGTGAGGGTGAGAAAAGCGACTGCGCTTATATCCTGGAATCGGGAACGGCCGAGGTTCTCAAGTCTCTTCCAAATGGCGAATACCAGTTTGTGGGAACCCTGATTCAAAACGATATTTTTGGAGAATTGGGCCTGATTGATGGACTTCCCCGATCAGCTACCGTCAAGGCAAGCGAAAACTGTCGAATTCGAAAACTATCCCAGTCAACTTTTGGGTCATTGGCCAGGAGCAATCCTCAGGCCTTGATGCCGATTTTGAAAATCCTGGCAAACAGGTTGAGACATACCTTGCGACTGTTGGAAAAGCTGGAAAAGCTGGGAAAGCTGGGAAAGGTGGAAAAAAAGCAGCTGATATCCGAAACCGTACCTGCTGGGAGTTTGTAGCAGTCTAGGATAAAATTAACCATGCTCGAACGAAACCTAAATGTGCTCACTCCTGCGGAGTTTGTTTTCCTGAAAAACAGAGAACGGAAGGGCGTCTACAATCATGAAACCCGGAAAAAACTTTATGGCATCATTGAAACATTGGAACGTGGAAAACGAAACAGGTCTCGAGAGGAGAAAAATCTTTACAGAATTTTTCGCGATGCCAACTTTGGAATCCTTTTAGATAAGAATTCGAAAACCCGGGAAAAAATTGTCCACTCCGGAAAAGTACATATTTCGGCAAAGTTTGAGGGTGATATTGTAGCCCAGGCGGTACTCATAGAAAAAACAGCCTCTGTCGTGGCCAACATTGCGGCGGAAGTGGTGATGTGTAAAGGCAGGGTTTTCGGAGAAATACGGGCCACCTATAAAATAAAAATCGCCAAAGGTGGCGAAGTCAAAGGCTATGTCCATACTCCCAATTTTATTATAGAAAAAGGCGCGGTTTTTGATGGCCGTTGCTCCATGCCCCGCAGCAAAAAACCCAGCGCCATCCGCCTGTTGAGAAATGCCTTGAAAAAAACCGGCTGACTATTCTCCGACTCCGATTTATCCTGTTGAATATTAAAGCGTTCCCGGATAAAATATCAAGGTTGCATCCCCCATTTTGAAGGTGTACTCGTTAAGCCGAGGAGAACATTTGCCCGCAGGGTAAAGTATTGCAACTTGCCTGCGGAGGTTCTCCGCTAAATATCTACGGATTGGGTTTTATGAAATCTGA
>DODH01000082.1 GCA_003545625.1 Nitrospina sp. | reverse complement strand
CCAAAATCCGGCAAGTCAACTTTGCTCAGGGCTTTTTCAAGCTTGACCAGTTTGACCTGGGCCGAATTTAGAGAAGCCTCGCTAATGCCCTGACTGCTGATAGCCTCCATGCGGGTAAGGCGGCCTATGGCGTTGTCTGGTGCAACCGGTTTGGAAGTTAAAGTAAAACTTTCAATCAAGTGCTTTTGCACCTCGATCTCTTCAACGATTTTCTTTTTCAGTTCGGCCCGAGCTTCAGCATCCATAAGCGATCCTACCACTAATGCGCGAAAATCAGGCTATTTTTGATCTGGAAGAAATCCAGACATAGCACATCTCTGCGCCAACAGGGGCGTGAAACGACCGATATCCCGGGACAGGTCTTCCATAAACTCATGGGCTAGATTCTGATCTTCAAAACATTCGTAAATATCATCCAGAAACCCTCCCCGCAAAAGCGGATGTTCCAGAAAATCCTGACCCGGTCCGGTAAAAATTTCTAACGGCCATTCGGTCACCTCGACCCGTTCCAAACCC
Source organism: Nitrospina sp. (assembly GCA_003545625.1). Next base: position 3,569 of record DODH01000082.1, on the reverse strand, counting down.
AGTTGCTCCAGCCACTTTTTTGCCTGGTTGGCAGAAGGGCGTTCTTCTATGTATTCGGCCAAAGCCTTTCGTTCTTTAGCCAGGTTCCTGGATTTCATTTCCTCATCCACGCAAACCCATAAAGAGTCGAACGTGCCCAACGATGGGAACGTCAGCACTATTTGTCCGCCTGGTTTTAGGAATCGAACCAGGTTCTTGAGAGCTTCAAAACGATTCGGGCGAAAAAACATGAAAGAAAGGTTTCCAGTAATGCGATCAACAGGGGGAAGCGTTTCAGGTAAAAAGCGCATATCTCCGACTTCAAACTGCAACCAGGGCATGTGCGGGCCTTGAATCGACCTGGATCGAAGCACTTGCGCCTGATGAATGTCCACAGCCAGAACCTTACCTCCGGGTCCCACCTGTTCTGCCAGATGAAACGCGGGAATTCCCCCTCCTGCGGCAATGTCCAACACCGTATCGCCCGGTTGCAGTTCCAGATGGTGCATCAACAGTTCTGCAAACGGGGTGGACCAAGGGTCATTTTCGGGCAAAGGCCAGGACGGGGTCATAACATTCCTTTCAATTTTTATTCAACCACCAGCTAATCCGGTTATTATTAAGACAATATTATTCTACAGAATAAACGATCACGAATGAACAATTTTGCTGATGACAGACACTCATACGCTCTCTGCCTTATCGGTCATGGAAGCCGGGACCCGGAAGGCATTCAGGAATTCCTCACCCTGTGGAAAAAATTGCGTGAAAGAAAATTTTGCCGAACTACGGAATGCGGTTTTTTGGAATTTGCCAAACCCACTGTCGCCGAAGCCTTGTCCGCCTGCCATCTGGAGGGCATTAAGCACATTATTATATTGCCCGGCATTTTATTGCCCGGTGAACACAGTCAAAGGGATATCCCGAATGCTATCGGCAAAGTATTCCGGGATCATCCGGAAATCAATATTTATTTTGCCGAGCCTCTGGGAACCCAACCTCAAGTTATGGAAGTCTGCCGGGAACGCATCGAGGAGGCAGAAAATTTTTCCAAAAAATTCATTTCCCCGCCTGAGACATTGCTCATGACCGTTGTCCATGGAAGCCATGACACAGATTTCAACTCCCAGGTCGAAAAAAACTTTCATTTATTTGGCAAGAAAATGGGTTTCGGTAAAACCGTTACCCATTTTGCTGGGACATCTCAACAGTCCCTGGAAGACACGCTGGAAAAACTCATGCCGCAAAAATTTCACCGCGTCATTCTATTGCCATTTTTTTTGTTTGCGGGAGTCTGGGTCAAACGGGTGCACGCCCTCGCCGATACTTTTCAAGGGAAATACCCAAATACAGAATTTCTAAAAACCTCCTGCCTCAAACATCATGAATTGATTGTGGACTCGCTGATTCAACGGGCCCGGGAAAGTATTTCTAACAAGTAAATAGGATTGCAAGTTAGACTTGCAGGACTGAAAACGAACAACCTTCCTGGGAGGCTAAATCATGAATGAGGAACTGACAAAAAAACCTTGGGCCTCTGGCTCCGTTAGCCGGAACCTGGGAGGGCGATAAGGGCGATGATACGGCCCCGGACGATGATCCAAGAGAAAGAGAGATCAATAAATATCGTGAGCGGCTGGTGCTGGATCCATTCGGGCCGGAGCATAACCACGCGCAGGTTCTTTACGGGTTGAGGTATTCGACCACGGCATGGCGGTTGAAAGAGGAGAGCCCCTTTCATGAAGAACTTGGATACTGGCTTTGGGACCCGGCAGAGAAACAGGTAATGCGATGCTTCATGGTGCCCCGTGGGGTAACGGTGATCGCGGGTGGCACCGTGGAACCAGAAGCCAGGGAGTTCCACTTGGCTGCAGAGGTGGGCTCCGAAACCTACGGCATTTGTTCCAACCGATTCCTGGACCGGGAATTCAAAACGGTTCGTTATGAACTGAAGGTCGCCATCCACGATGCAAACAGTTTCAGTTACGAAGAGGATACTCAACTCCAGATCAAAGGTCAGAGCGAATTGTTTCACCACATCGACAAAAACACCCTAATACGTTTGCCCTCTTGAATTTAAAACCGCTAACGTTCCCTATGCGGGGCACACCCCACCAAATCTCAAAAAGTTCCTACTTGAAATTTTTGGAAGTCATAAAAGAGAAAGAAAAACCGGGGGGATCAAAAATTTCCGCAGGGGAATTCGAAATCAGGCCCGGCGACCACCCCATCATTCCCATTATGGTCGGTGACGCGTCAGCGGCAAAAAATATCGCAGATCAATTGTTGGAGGAAGGCATCTACGTGATCGCCTTCAGTTATCCGGTAGTCCCCATGGACACCGCACGAATCCGTATCCAGATTTCCGCCGCCCACGAAACAGCCAACCTCGATCGGCCGTATCCGCTTTCAAAAAAGTCCAAACCAGTACCCCTCAGCCATCGGCCTGATGAAAACCTGAAAAACCTATACAACCGGGAAAAATTCCTTAACTTTATTGTTTACTAATTTTCAAAGCTCTGCATCAAACGGCATAGGCTACGGGTATTTCATCAATACGGGTTGTATAACAGCGGGTCTTTTTTTCCGCTTTAGCTTTCCATTGCTTTTCCAGCCCCTCTCCAAGAAATTTGATCGTGCCAGAACCCATCGCGTTATTGATTCGATCAATAGCTTGCATAAGAGATTTGGAGTGTTGCAGGGTCCCCATATTATCAAACAAGCCCTTCTGCTGTTGGCCGGATGGCGACAAATCATCAAGCAAGACACCTGCCTTCTTGTAAGCAAAACCGGGTCTATAAATACTCCTCAACCCGGCGAGTGCCGTATTGATTAGCATTCGTGTATCATCGGTGGGTTCTGGCAAAGGCACAAGACGACCCGGGCTATATTGCGGCTCTTTCTTTTTGAATGGATTAGTATGGATAAAGACGTAAACCTGAGCCGCAACCGATCTTTGGCATCGCAACTTTTCGGCGGCACGTGTGATATACGAAGTGACTGCTTCGCTAAGTGCGCTCAGTGAAAATACGGGGGCACCAAACCCTCTTGAGCAGATCAATTGCTTCTTAGGGGGAGCGATTTCCTCCAGCGGGATGCAAGACTCTCCGTTCAGTTCTCTAACTGTTCGTTCCATCACAACGGAAAACTGTTTCCGAAGTGCTCGGGGCGATGCCCGTTTGAGATCCAGGACTGTATGGATACCGAGTTCGACCAGCCGTTTTTCAGTACGCCTCCCAACACCCCACACCTCTCCCACAGAGATCTCAGAAAACAGGCCATCCAAAGCATCCTGCTTTACAGTATTGAGATCGCATACGCCATCAAAAAAAGATCGTTTCTTTGCTAGATGGTTGGCGAGTTTCGCAAGGGTCTTTGAGGCTCCGATTCCAATGCATACGGGCAGGCCCACAAATTTGTTGATCGTTGATCGAATACGCTGACCATAGTCGGTGAGAGCCAAATGCTTGAATCCGGTTAGATCAAGAAAGCACTCATCGATTGAGTAGACCTCCTGATCGGGACAGAACTCGGAAATGATTTTCATCACCCGATTCGACATATCCGCGTAGAGCGTGTAGTTACTGGAA
>DODH01000001.1:3594-7687 GCA_003545625.1 Nitrospina sp. | reverse complement strand
CCCCAATTGGCTTTTTATAATGTCGATAATGTTACCTTGCTAGGTACCAATGGATGGAACTCCCCTGAACTGGTCAAGATGGGAGGGAAACATTTGAAGACGGTTTATTTTGTCGATGGCTACTATCCCAATTCTGACCAGTCGGAAGTTAGGCAGTTTGTTCAGGAATTCAAATCCAATTTTGGTGAAGAGCCTGTTTACTTGTCAGCCCAGGCTTTTGATGCCGCAAACATATTTATAAAAATTATTCGGGCTGGTGCGGATAACAGGATCAAGATGCGGGAAAACTTGAAAATCGTTAAAAACTTTCCAGGAGTTACGGGGAAGACTACCTTGCTTCCTTCGGGCGATTCCGAAAAAAAGATTTTTGCGTTGACAATAAAAAGAAAAAAAATTATTCAGAAAAACTAGCCAGCGTGATACCCCGGAGGGGTAATGACTCTATCTGGGGCAAAGAATAGTCTCGACCCCGATTGATTTAGAACGTGTCTTCCAGGAAATTTTCGGGGAAAGGTTGTACATTATCCGGGAGATAATCCTGCAAGAAAATTTCGAACCGTGAACCGGGCTCGTTAAATGAAGCGGGTTCTCCAACTTCTGGACGGATTCTCAGATATTGAATCTCGCTTGGAGCTTGAAAATTAGTGATGGGTTTGCTGACAAGAGCCTCTTGCATAAATTGCAACCATATGGGTATGGCGGCCCGGGACCCTGTCTCATTTCTTCCCAGCGACTCATCTTTATCCTTGCCAACCCAAACCCCGGTTACGAGCTCCGGTGTGTAGCCCATGAACCATGCATCTACGAAATTATTGGTAGTTCCTGTTTTTCCTGCTACAGGTCGATTAAGCGCCTTAACCTTTTTCCCGGTTCCGTGTTCCACAACGCTTTGCAATAAACTTGTGATGGTATAAGCAACGCCGGGAGAAATTGGTTGGGTAATTTCGGGTTTAGAGGCGTATAGAATTTCTCCTTTACGGTTTTGAATATTCCTGATTGAGTCGGGTTTGATCAGGGTTCCATTATTTGCAAATGCTGAATAGGCGGAAGTGAGCTGAAATAGTGTTACCCCTGCGGATCCCAGCGATATGGACAGGTTTTTTTCCATCTTTGAGGTGATGCCTAAACTTTTTGCCAGTTTGATAGTCCCCTTGACACCAATATTTTGCATGAGCTTGACGGTTACCACATTGCGAGAGTGGGTGAGAGCGGTTCTCAGTGAAGTCGGTCCGTAAAATTTTTCCTCAAAATTTACAGGTTTCCATTTGTCAAAAGCATCTTCCTTTTCCTTGAATATTATCGGGGAGTCTATGATGATGCTGGCTGGGGAAAACCCCTCTTTGATTGCGGCTGCATAGATGATGGGTTTGAACGCGGAGCCCGGTTGTCGGACCGCCTGTACGGCTCGGTTAAACTTACTCTTGGAGAAGGAATAGCCTCCAACCATAGCCTTGACTTGACCTGTTTTAGGGTCCAGGCTTACCAAGCTGCCTTCCACTCGTGGTTCTTGCTCCAGAGCCAGTGCCCAGCCCAGCCCACCTCCAATAATCCGTAGTGGTTTTACCCAAATTAAATCTCCTGGATACAGAGCCTCGCTGGGCCTTTTGATTTTTGCCCACCTTCCGTCCAGCCGTGTATTGGGAGGCCTCGCCCAATTCATATCGAGAATGTCAATGGTCCCTTCATCCGGTCCTAAAAAAACCGAGACTTGCTTTTCATTTACCGCCATCACAACGCCTTTGATAATATTACCCACTGTGATACCTTCACCTTCTTCAAAACGGTTCATTTTGATCAAGGCTTCCTGAATAGACAATTCTCCCCTGGATAGATCCACGTTGCCTAACGAGCCTCGATAGCCATATCGTTTATCGGCGATTCTCAAATTTTTTCTGATAGCTCTCTGAGCGGATTCCTGTAGATCAATATCAAGAGTGGTATAAACTTTTAAGCCGCCACGATAAAGTTTGCTGCTTCCATATTTCTCTTCAAGAAATTGTCTTATATGTTCAACAAAATAGGGGGCTCTGTTGAGCATGGTGGTGATTTCGCCCAGATGAAACTCCTCCTTTAAAGCGTTTTCTCCTTCTTCCTTGGTGATAAAAGAAAGATAGGCCATTCTACGAATGGTGTGGTTTCTTCTTTTTTGTGCGCGTTCCGGGTCTTTATAAGGCGAGTAGTGGTTGGGAGCTTTAGGAAGGCTGGCAATCATCGCGCATTCCGCTATGGTAATATCCGCAACACCTCTGCCAAAATAGGTGCGGGAAGCGGCCTCCACGCCATAACTTCCATGGCCGTAGTAAATTTGGTTGAGATACATTTCAAGAATCTCATCCTTGGTGAAAACCAGTTCCAGCCTGACGGACAATATGGCCTCCCTGATTTTTCGGGGTAATGTGCGCTCGCGGGATAAAAATAACGTTTTGGATAATTGCTGGGTAATGGTGCTTCCGCCTTCCACTACACGCCCGGCTTTCAGGTTGGTGATAAAAGCTCTGAAAATAGCTTTAGGATCAATGCCAAAGTGATAGTAGAAGTTGGAGTCTTCAACCGCCAGAGTGGCCTGTTTCAAGGCCAGGGGAATATCTTCAAGCGGGACCATGATGCGTTTTTCTATATAAAACTCGGCAATCTTTTCGTTCCCATCTGAATAAATCTGGGTGATGGTGTTGGGATAGTAATTTTTTAATTCACGGACATCTGGCAGATCCTGTGAATAGTGGAAATATATAAAGCCCGCCCCGGCAAAACCTGCAATCAAACAAAAAAGGGTGAAGGAATAAAATGTGATAATCAAAATTTTTCCAAGTCGGGAACGTTTCTTTTTCTTTTTAAGTCTGACGGGTTTTTGGTTTTTCAGTGCTTTTTTCATGAGTAATCTTTATAACAACAAGCGGGAAATAGTTGGATCAAAACAGGCAGAAATACACGAGCGAAAAATGTGGGAATAAATTATTTTGGTGGTAGGCGGCCTTCTTCCAGGTCCAGAAGGTCGACCCAGGTGTTGATATCTGTTCTTGAAGGATCAATCCTGTCGCGGGTTTGATAAAAATATTTCAGCCGATCTTCGGAGTCTGGTCTCCGTTCAAGAATTTGGTCATTGATGAATTCGAACTCTTCGGGCTTTTTATCTTTCAGTGTTTCCTCGGCCCAAACTCTGATTTCATCATCTCCACATTCCATGGTTTTAATCGCGAATACGTCCGAGTCGATACGCAGAAAATTCAGGATAATTTTATCGAGCGGGCAGGGGTAGACATAATCTGCTATTTGGTTTTGTTTGAAGGCCTGTGCCTTATCGATCATGCGCGCCAAATGCACCAAACCGGCCATTTTAACCTTGGGACTGCGTGGATAGGCTCTGGATAAGTCCATTTGATGTTCAGTCGAGCCTGAGACGGCTCACCCCCCTGAAAATTTTTGATGATTTGATGGCTTTCGCACCTGCGTCTCCAATCCGGTTGCGAAAAAGATCCAGCGTGGTCAGGTTCACAAGAGTTTCCGATTGTGCAAGATATTTTGCTCCCTGTTCTCCAATACGGTTGAACTTTAAAATCAACTGCTCCAGTTTGGACAGGTTTGTTGCCTGGGCTAAAGACTGAGCCCCCGCTTCAGTAATATCATTGGATTTTAAATTTAAGACTTTCAGGTTTTTTGTGAAAGGGGAGTTACAAAGCACCGATAAACCTCTGTCGCTGATATCATTTTCCCCCAGGTCCAGATGGGTCACTTCGGCCAGGATTTCCATTTCTGCCAAGCGGATTATTTCATCATCACCCAGTTTTTTATTTTCCAGGCAAATACTGACATCCGCAACCCCCCTTTCGATCCTATCGGCAATCAGCTTATCTAAATCTATGGTTTGCTCCTTGGACATAAAAAGAGATCCAAAAGAAAAAAATCATTAAATACAATAGTTTGCTAACAGATCTCATCATAAACTTATTGCTGGGCCGGGTCAAATATAACAACATCAATTATGTTATTCAATTTAGATCCATAAATATGCTAAATTGAATTCATATAACTTCAGTTTTTTTAGGTGATTGTAAATTTAACATTAAGGGAGTTGTGATATGCGAACAGTAATTTC
>DODH01000001.1:2905-3177 GCA_003545625.1 Nitrospina sp. | reverse complement strand
CAGGCGCCGATATGCATAACAAAGCAGGGATCAAAAACTGGAACGCTGGCAATATTAAGGGGGCGTTGAAACATTTCCAGGAAGCCAGTGCGGAAGATGGTACCATTGCGGAAACACATTTTAATGAAGCGGTTTCTTTAGACAAATTGGGAGACCATGGCGCGGCGACCATGCACTTCAAAGCAGCAAAAAAACACGCCAAGGGGAATAAAAAGATTCTAGACTCCCCCATTTTAAACGGGCATTTGCGCTAGCCCCTTGGTACCCCTCCG
>DODH01000001.1:0-2495 GCA_003545625.1 Nitrospina sp. | reverse complement strand
GTGCGCTTGAGGGTGTTGTCACCTTCATGGGTAATGCAAGAGCTGCCTCCTACGCTAGTGGGCTGGGCACCAAAACCCTGTCAATTCAGCGTTTATTTTGTTAAACTTGCAGTTCAATCAGATTAGCCAAAAGGAGAAAGAGCTTATGATGGGAATAGGTTTTCCTGAGTTAATGATAATTCTGGTCATTATCATGATCATTTTTGGGGCTGGCAAACTTCCGGAAATTGGTTCTGCATTTGGAAGAAGTATAAAAAACTTTAAAACCTCCATGAAAGAGGCAGAGGCCGGAGAACTGGAAACAGAGAGTGAAACCGTGGCTACAGAATCAGCAGAATCTTCAGAATCTTCAGAATGAGCAAGCGAAGGCCAAGGCACTGAGGCCAAGAAAGCACCAACGAAAGCTGCCAAAAAGACGGCGGCCGCCAAAAAGGAAGAGGACCTGATTGACGAAGCGGCTCTAGAGATTAAAGAGAACCGGATCGGAACCATTCGGACCCCGCATGACGGTCTGGTTCAGCAGGGCGATGTCTTCACCACATCCCTGGGCCGCACTCCAGGCGGAAGAGGGCGTGATCGAGGCGTTTCCAGAGATACCTTCTAACCGGGCCACGCCCGGTGGGAACTAGCAAAAGCTCGTTAAGCCGAGATAACTCTTTGCTCGCCAGATAGAGTCATTGCTATCCGCCCCCCCTGCTTAGGAGTGGATGCAACCGGGCAAGGGCTTATTAAGCCGAGAGCATCGTCGTTGTTAGAATAAAAAGCTACGGCCCATTGGGTCCAGCGGCACGCTGGTGCCGAGTGGCTAATGCCAATCCAAGTCCTACCCAAATCAGTTCCTTCATTCTTGCTACAAGCGACACGGCTAAGCCCAGGTTTGCTGGGTAGCCCAAAGCGGTGAATATCAAAATCAGGCCACCTTCCTGAGCCCCCAATCTCAATGGGATCATGAAACTGCCAATTTTCACTAACTGGCCCAGTGCTTCCATGACCCACAGTTCAGAAAAGCTGACGGGAAAACCAAGAAAATAAAGAATTGCGTATAATTCGACTAGCCCCAATATCCAGCCTAGAAAAGCCAGAACTATAGCCTTGACCACCCTTGCCGGGTATTTGCCATAAAAACCTGAGAACAGTTCATTTAAATGTTCGAGTTTTTTTAGATTATGTTTCAGGTTTGGCCTGCTGGTTCTTTGACCAAGCCAGTGGCAGAGTTTACCCAGGATTCCTGTAACCTGAAAAACGAAAAATAGAAAAATACAGGTAGAAAGTGTTCCCATTCCAACGATGCTGATCGTTTTGAACTCATCTGAAACTTGCGATGAGTTCATGATCATGGTTATCCCGGGAATGAAGAACAGGATGAGTCCTGTTAGAAAAGTGGTTTTGGAAATGATTTGTGAAGAAACGGCCTGTTTTAAACTGATCCCCTGATGTTCTTTTAAAAGCTGGGCTTTTATAGGCTCTCCTCCCAAAGTTGCGAAGGGAGTGATGGTGTTATAGGCCTCACCGATTTGCCGGATCCGCCATAATTCCCAGTCTGTGAAGTGCCCGGTTTCTTCCGGGCGAAAATTAGACTTCCAGGAAAGTGTATCCAGCCAGGTAACCCCTGAATAGATCATAAGGATGATCAGAAAGCCTCCACCGAGTTTTTTAAGAAGACTCAGAACACTGGCCATATCCACAGTGCTGATGGCCCAGCCTAAAAACAGGCAACCTACAATGAGAAAAGCCAGTTTTATTGATTTAGACATAACAGGTTCACATTAGGAAAACTGATGGGTCGGAAAATGGAAAAGAGATGAATGCTGGATGCGAGAGTCCGGTTACTGGTCGCACTCACCGCCTACTATAACAAAACCTGTGGGCTTTCCAACTTGTATTTAAAGGCCTTACGCACCAAAGTCAAGCTTTGATGCCCCCAAAACCCTGACACAAATTGGCACAAATTACAATCTTGTCTTTGTCAGCAAATTTAGGGTAGGGGGCTGTCTACGATTGACATTGGTTTGGAATACAATATTAAGAAGGAACTTGGGCCCGGGGGGGGGTGTCAGGATCGCCCTATCGGATTAATATAAGTACCTACCATACTCCTTTAGCCCCTGAAAAAAATCACAAAAAAAATTCAAATATTTTCATGCAAATCATTTAGAAAATGACTTTAATTCTTTTCTAAATCTTTGTCGAGAAGTTGTATTAGATCCATTCACTCCAAAGATGGAAGAGCTTTTTGAGTGGGTGGCTGAACCAGCTAAGACCACTGGCAAACCATCTATTACTACTTTTTTGCCACGTCCTGCTAAAAAAAAGCAAAAAGGATTCTCAAATAAATCGTCTAAAGGCAGGCGCTCTAAAGAGTCTTTAAAAGTTGGTAATGCTGGAGAAATAGCTGTATTGAATTATGAAAAAGAAAAACTACAAAATGCAGGATTATCTAGTTTGGCGAGTAAAGTCGTACATGAATCAGCTGTGGTCTAACCGGAACTAAAGTA
>DODH01000120.1:1440-6806 GCA_003545625.1 Nitrospina sp. | reverse complement strand
TCATCATGGTGTTGTCCAGTTGGTCCTGCCTACCTTCCATGCCACCCATTAAATCTTCATGCGCAAGCTGTTTTTCAAGCTTTTCCAACCATGCTGGCTTATCTACCGCAGGATTGCCTAAATTTTGACCGCCATGTGAATGATCGGTCGAGACCGCGCCTGCCGGGACACAAAGCCCCAAGGTCAAAAGAATGACCGCCAACGCATGCCAGATTTTCCACCCCTTTTTGACACCAAACATTTCTGCCTCCTAAGTAGTGCGTCTAAAAATGACTAAATAAAAACTGCTGAATGTTATTTTTTTTAAATCAATATAGCGGCCCTATCCACCCCTTTATGGTGAACCGCAAAAATATAACCCATTTTGTTTCAAAAGGTTTATAAGATTTCTTTTTTAAAGCGCCATTCCCCTGCAAATAAAAATATCACATTTTGGGTGCGCAACTTTAACAAATTTATTTTTCCCTTACAAGCCCCAAATGAAATTTTTTGTCATTTCTCCAAACCAACAGAAAAACCGGGCTTCCTTTCTGAATTTTGCCTACTAATCCATCAAATTCGTGCTGGTTTTCCACGGCCTCCCCGTTGACCGCCACAATCAGATCTCCTGATTGCAAGCCTTTTAAAGCGGCCGGGCTTTCCGGAGTGACTCGGGACACCAAAGCCCCACCGGGCAGTTTCGAACCTTTTGTGGAATTCACCACAGTGAACCCCAGTCCGGATGGACGCATGGGGGGTAAAGTGGCCAATTGAGTCGTTCTTTTCTTTCTCGATTCCAGTTTGACAGGCACGAGCTTGTGCTCGCCCTTACGGAGAATATCCAAGTTGATGGTCTGCCCCGGTGTGATCGCCCCGATCACCCGGATCATGCTATTGGGAGAATTGATTTCCGACCCTCCAATCTTCAAGATGATATCCCCGACTTTAAGTCCCGCTATGTCGGCTGGATCCCCCTCAAAAATAGAATTGATGATGACCCCTTCCCCTACCTGCGCCTTCGTACGCTTGGCCACCTCCTCCGAAACCGGGTCTATGCCGACACCCAGCCAGCCTCGATGCACCTCACCATGCTCCACCAACTGTTCCACCACATGCTTGACCATATTGGAGGGAATAGAAAAACCAATGCTCTGGGCATAATTGATGATCGCCGTGTTGATACCAATCACTTCCCCTTTTATGTTAAGAAGCGGTCCTCCACTATTACCCGGATTAATGGAAGCGTCCGTTTGTATGAAATCTTCGTAGCGAGAAAGATTTATATTTTCTCTCTGCAAGCCGCTGATAATGCCAAAAGTGGTGGTGTCGTTGAGTCCATAAGGATTGCCCACTGCAATAACCAGTTGCCCGATCCGGACTTTGCTTGAGTCCCCGAATACAACTTCAGCCAGCGGCACTTTGGATGCAATATAAACTACCGCAAGATCGGTATCTTCATCAGCCCCCAGCACTTCGCCAATGATTTCCCGGCCGCCCATGAGGGTCACCTTGATTTTCTGAACATTACGCACCACATGGCTGTTGGTAACGATGAGGCCCCTTTCGGCATTATAGATAACCCCTGCCCCTGCATTGGCTGGCCTCCCCCTCTTAGGCAGTCCCTGCCTGACAGCGTCTTTGGCAATATAGGGAGACAGACTGACTACCGCCGGACGGACCCTGTCTGCGAGTTCCACCAACTCCTTTTCCACTTGTTCCAGAATTCCGGCCTCGCCAGACAGGGCAGGAAGAACCCCCAAAAGCAAGGCCCCAAAAAATAAAACAAGTTTCATCATGCAACAGGGTGTTTTTGAAAAAAACATTGATGGGTCCAATCACAGGAAATGGGGCCAACAAGAAGATCCGCTTTGAATAGAAAAATATCGCTCTAAATTTTTATTCGCAACTTGCTTTTTCAGTGAGGTCATGAAAAAGTATCAAGCGAATTGATATATACTAAAGTATCCGCAATATATATATACTATCACTATCCCTGTCAAGTGGAAGCCCGTTATGACATTACAATCCATAGATTTCGAACCTAAATCTGCTGAAGAACTGTTACGCTGGAGCATGGACCAATATGGCCTTGAGGCTGGGCTGGCTTCCAGTTTCGGCATGGAGGACATGGTGCTCATCGATATGATCGCCAAGCTTGGCGGTCCTATCACTATTTTCACCCTCGATACCGGCAGGCTTCACGAGGAAACTTATGAGGTCATCGAACGGGTCCGCTCCAAATATGGGCTGGAGATCAAAACCTATTTTCCGGACCACAACGAAGTGGAGCGCCTGGTTCGGCAAAAAGGGTTTTTCTCATTCCGTGAAAGTGTGGAGAACCGCAAGGAATGTTGCCGTATCCGAAAAGTGGAACCGCTGAACCGGGCATTGGGCGAACTGAAAGCCTGGGTGACAGGATTGAGGCGGGAGCAAGGAGTCACCCGGACAGATATTCCTAAAGTCATGGAAGACCCGGATCATCCTCCACTAATAAAAATCAATCCTCTTGCAGAATGGACACAGGAACAGGTCGAAACCTATATTACGGAACACAACGTTCCCATCAACGTTCTGCATAGGAGAAATTACCCCAGTATTGGTTGCGCCCCCTGTACACGACCTGTGGAACAGGGAGAAGACGTCCGCGCAGGACGCTGGTGGTGGGAAAACCCGGAACATAAAGAATGCGGCTTACACCAGCGCCGGCCACCAGCGTGACGCTGGACCCAATTAGCAATGCTCTTTCAGCCTAGATGAGTTGTTGCTAACAGAAAAAAGCTATTGCTCACTGGCCCCACGCCTAGTGGGCCAGTAGCGATCCAGATCTGAAAATATTTCAACAATAAATTGCAGAACGGAGTGAATGACGGAACGTATTTTTTGATATCCCCGTTCACGGGGCATCGTTTCTTTTTTGCGCAGGCTGGAAAAATGTTCTTCGGTCTGGACAATGATCATAGGTAAAAACTTCACTGACAACACGGCTACCGCAAGTAAATCGCGGATATATGGGAAACGGTGCGTCATGGGGCCGAGTAGCTTTTCCATTCCTTCCATCCAATCGGCAGACGAAGTCGTGCGGACCAATACCAGAGATACCATGAGAATATTCACCAGTCGCATAGAGGATTCCAGCCCCAGAGTCAATCCTTCACGAGAAACACTGATAGGAAACGGCAGTTCAACATAAAACCCTGGAGTGAATAAAACAGGAAAAATCGCAATGGCAAGAAAAAACCAGGACATACGCCTGAGTGTACGGAGAAGTTCCCTAAAAGGCACCCTGGCTACGATGACTGACAGCGCAGATAGCACGCTGACCACGGCGAGAGACCAGCCATTACCAATGCCGGACCCTAATAGCAGGAATAAAGCCGCAATGATCTTACCTTGCGGCCTTAACTCATGGAGAAACGTGTCCCCCTCCACATAACCCCCATTTTTATTGTCGCTAATTTTCATGAAACATTAAATGGGGGTATGAGATGATACCCCTGCTCGTTAATAACCAAAGGTAATAAACCATGACGCCCCCTATTATAGATAAAACCTGCCGGTTTGTGGAAGAGAAGCTTGCCGGGGAGGGGTCTGGCCATGACTGGTGGCATATCTACCGGGTGTGGAACCTGGCAAAAAATATTGCCGGACAGGAAGGGGCAAATTTGATGGTCGTCGAATTAGCCGCCCTGCTCCACGATATTGCTGATTGGAAGTTTCACGACGGGGACGAAAACAAAGGCCCTCAAATGGCGGAACAGTTCCTCGCTGCAAACCATGTGGAACGCAGGGTGATTGACCCAGTCATCGAAATCGTCGCCAGTATCTCGTACAAGGGAGCGGGGGTGCCAACACCTATGAAAACGCTTGAAGGAAAAGTGGTGCAGGACGCAGATCGGTTGGATGCCATAGGAGCTTTGGGCATCGCCCGCACTTTCGCCTATGGAGGCTACAAAAATCGCTTGATTTATCATCCTGAAGAAAAGCCGGTCCTGCATCAGAGTTTCGATGATTACAAAAAAAACCAGGGACACACCATCAATCACTTTTATGAGAAACTACTTTTATTGAAAGACCGGATGAATACGGCCTCGGGTAAGCGGCTTGCAGAAGCAAGACACCAGTTCATGCAGGCGTATCTGGATCAGTTTTATAGGGAGTGGGATGGAACAGCTTGAAATTCTGCATAAGGCCTCGGACCTGATTAACAAAGCAACACGGGTGCTATTTTTAACCAGTGCCGGTATGAGTGCTGACTCCAATATTCCTACATTCAGGGACAAGAATGGCTATTGGAGAAATTTTCCTCCTTTCAAGAAAAAAAATCTGGAGGCGCAGGACTTGGCCAGTCCCTGGGCATTTCGCAATGAATTACCGCACGCCTGGGCTTTTTATGAATGGAGACGCCGTAACGCTCATGAAAACCAGCCTCATGAAGGGTACCGGATCATCAACAAATGGCTCCAAGACCGGGATGGATTCATCCACACTACTAATACCGATGGTTTGCATTTAAGATCGGGTTGCCCTGAAGACCGGATCCTTGAAGTTCATGGCTCCATGTGGAGACTGCAATGCCTCGACACTTGTACCTACCAGTTCTGGGAAGACCTTTCTGTCCCCCTTTGCGATCTGGACACCGCCTCCATGAAGGCGTCCAATTATCCGGTATGCAGCCGTTGCCGGGGAATCGCCCGGCCCCATATTTTGATGTTTGGAGATGGAGAATACAGCGGACACCCTGAACAGGAAGGAAGTTTTAAAAGGTTTTTGCAAGAACCCGTTGACCTTACTATTTTGGTCGGTAGTTCGGGAGCTGTTCCCACCAATGATTATATTGCTCTTCATTTCATGGAAAGAGGAGTACCTGTCATCAATATCAATCTGGACCCTTCCAGTAACCGCATTGTCAATACGGATTATTTTCTTGCCATGAAAGGCAAAGAAGCTTTCATGGAACTGGATCGAATCACCGGCGGTGATTAAAACCAACGGCTCCCCCGGCAAAAATCAAGGCACCAATTTTTATGTTTCCTTGAGTTTACAATTTATAGTATCCTCCCACTAGCTGTGGAGCTATCAAGAATCTTTGTGCGCAGTTAACGCCAGGCTAGTTGCCAGCGGAGGCTCTCCGCCGGTTTTGCCGTTTCTTTGCCCAGTAAAATTATTCCGACATCAGGAGTTTAATATGCGGATCGTATTTTTGACCTTAATCGTTTTGTTAACCCAGGCGACCCCTTCCTTCGCCAAATGCAAGCCGTCCGACATTTGTGAAATGATGAAAAAGATGGACCACTTCTCCATCTTGAATGCATGCCCTGGTTCCGGACCTATGCTTAAGGAATGTCGAAAAGTTAATGAGAGCGTTCTTGAAGAACTTCCTGATACCC
>DODH01000120.1:1002-1142 GCA_003545625.1 Nitrospina sp. | reverse complement strand
GCGTTCTTGAAGAACTTCCTGATGCCCACTTTGTTGACAACGGCGATGGAACGGTGACGGACACCGTGAATAAACTGCGTTGGATTAAAAAGGGCATCATAAACAAATTAAAATTAAAAGATTCCAAGGCTTTTGCGGCA
>DODH01000120.1:436-671 GCA_003545625.1 Nitrospina sp. | reverse complement strand
CAGAAACCTTTGCGGGAAGTTCCGATTGGCGCTTGCCTACCCTGCCGGAATTAAAAACTCTTATTTATTCCGAGCGCATCATTAACGCCAGCGGAAAAAAGGCATGGATCAACCCTATCTTTGATGATGGCCTCGGCCATTACTACTGGACCACCACCACCTGCGATCAATTGTCAGTCATAGAAGACCGATATCAGAAAAAAATCTGTCAGCAAGGGGAAGCCGCCGCCTGGCT
>DODH01000120.1:0-130 GCA_003545625.1 Nitrospina sp. | reverse complement strand
GCAAGGGGAAGCCGCCGCCTGGCTGGTGCATTTTAATATCAATGCCGTCTTCTGGTTCCACACCACTCAGGAAAAACCGCATTCCTGGCTGGTACAAAATTTAGAATAACCGGGCCACGCCCGGTGGGAA